>JACDBZ010000162.1 GCA_013694645.1 Chloroflexota bacterium | reverse complement strand
GCGGTCACCGTCGTCGGGCCGGCGGCCGAGGCATTTCCGCTCCCGGAGTGCCCGACCACGGGCACGGTCTGCCCCTGCTCCCGCGTGAGCGTCGAGGATCTCGCGGGCGTCTGGGATCGCGGGTTTCAGGAGCTCGAGCTGGTCAAGCGCGCCAGCCTGATAGGGACCGGGACCTGCCAGGGAAGCGTCTGTCTGCCGTACGTCCGTGCCTTCATCGCCGACCGGGCCGGGGCGATCCCGGATCCGTTCACCGCGCGCCCGGCGTCGCGTCAGATCACGCTCGCCGAAGCCGCTGCCGGCGTGCATGTCGACGCGTTCCGTCGCACTCCACTTCACGACGAGCACCTCGTCCTCGGCGCGCGCATGGACAGGTTCGGGGGCTGGTGGCGGCCGTGGCACTATGGCGACCACGTTGCCGAGTACTGGGCGGTGCGCGAGGCGGTTTCGCTCGGCGACGTGAGCACGCTCGGAAAGCTGGTCGTCTCCGGACCGGATGCCGTTGAGTTCCTGGAGCGGCTGTATCCCGCGGGGGTCGCCGACATCCGCGTCGGCCGCTCTCGCTACGCCCTGTTGCTCAATGAGCGAGGCCATCTCATGGACGACGGCATGATCTGCCGGGAAGCGGAGTCGCGATTTGTGCTCACCTTCACCTCCGCGGGGGCAGGCCACGCGGAGATGTGGGTGCGCGACTGGATCGAGACATGGGGGCTCCGCGTTCACGTGCTGGACCGGACGATGTCGCTCGCGGCGATCAATGTCACCGGTCCGCTTGCGGGCCAACTGCTGGAGCGCGTGGGACTTTCCGCACAGCCGCGCTTCCTCCAGCACGTGCACGCCGAAGTGGCGGGTGTGCCGTGCCACGTGATGCGGCTCAGCTTCACCGGGGAGATGTCCTTCGAGCTGCACCACCCCGTCGAGCGGTCGCTGGAGCTGTGGCGAGCACTGATGGCGCACGGCCACGATCTTGGCATCGCGCCCCATGGCCTCCAGGCGCTCCAGGCCCTGCGACTGGAGAAGGGCAACGTGATCGTGGGCATGGACTCGGAGCTCGACTCGACGCCACGACGGCTCGGGATGGACTGGGCCGTCAAGATGGGGAAGCCCGACTTCGTCGGTCGCAGCGCCCTGGCCCGCACGGCACAGCTGCCCGATGACCGCCGGCTGGTGGGACTGACGATGCCGGGCACGGCACCAATCGAGGGCAGCCCGATCTGGTTCGAACGGGAGGTGATCGGCCACGTTGCCTCGAGCTTCTCCTCGCCGGTACTCGGCCATGCTGTCATGCTCGGTTGGCTCAAGCGCGCGCCGTTCCCCGAGCAGGTGGAGGTCGATGGGCGATCCGCCGTCGTCGTCCGGCCGCCGTTCTACGACCCGGAGGGCCTTCGTGCCCGCGCTTGAGACCCTTCGCGGCCTGCGGGTCGTGGCCTCGGCCGAGTCGCTCGACGTTGCCGCCTGGGATGAGGGGGCCGTGGTGCTGCGCTTCGCGCCGGATGACGCCTTCGCCATCGGTGCCATCAACATCGATGTCAGCGACGAGCATGCGATCGTCGCCGAGGAGACCGGATTCGTGGGCATGTGGCTGAGCGTAAGCGAGCTTGCCGAGCAGGTCCTCCCGCACATCGAGTGGCCGTTGCCTGACGCGCGCCCGGCGCTCTGCCAGGGATTCATTGCGGGGGTGCCCGCCAAGCTGTGGGTCACCGACGACCGCGCGCTGCTGATCTGCGCATGCTCCTACGCCGACGAGCTTGCCGAACGCCTGCAATGAACGAGTTCGTCGAACGCCAGCTCACGCTCCAGTGGCACGAGCCGAAGAAGTCCTATGACGTCGTGATCATCGGGGGCGGCGGCCACGGCCTGGCCACCGCCTACTACCTTGCGGCACGTCACGGCATCAAGAACGTTGCAGTCCTGGAGGCCGGCTATATCGGGTCCGGCAACTCCGGGCGCAACACCACCATCATCCGCGCAAATTACGGCATCCCGGAGGCGATCCGCTTCTACCAGCACAGCCTGGACCTCTACCAGACGCTCGAGGATGAGCTGAGCTGCTGGGTCATGTACAGCACCAAGGGCATCATCTGGCTGGCTCATACCGAGACGCAGATGAGGGCTGAGCGGGCCCGCTGCCTGCTCAATGTTGCGTGCGGTGCGGAGACGGTGATGGTCACGCCGCAGGAGGCGAAGGAGCTGTGTCCGCAGCTCGACCTATCGGGCGGTGGCCGATACCCGGTGATGGGTGCCTCGTACCATCCGGCCGCGGCAACGGCTCGCCATGACCGGGTGGTGTGGGCCTATGCGCAGGGCGCGATGCGACACGGCGTCCACGTGCTCCAACACCGAACGGTGACCGGCCTGCTTCGCGACGGGGTCCGCGTCTCCGGCGTCGAGACCTCGGCGGGGCCGATCTCGGCCGGCGTCGTGCTGAGCGCGGTCGGCGGGAACGTGTCCACGATCGCGGCACATGCCGACGTCCGGCTGCCCATCCGCACGCACCCCCTCCAGGCATTCGTGACGAACGCCCACGAGCAGGGCTTCGGGCCGATCCTCAGTGACACCGAGCTGCTCTGCTACGTGTCGCAGAGCGCGCGAGGCGAGATGGTCATCGGCGCGGAGTACGACCCGCAGCCGAGCTATTCCCTGCGCTCCTCGTTCAACTTCCTCCAGAGCTGCGCCTCGAAGGTGACGCACCTGCTTCCGTTCCTGCGCGACCTGCGGATCCTCCGCCAGTGGGCGGGGATCTGTGACATCTCCGCCGACTTCTCGCCGATCATGGGCGCGACGGGCGTGGACGGCTTCCTGGTGACCACCGGCTGGGGCACCTGGGGCTTCAAGGCGATACCCGCCGGCGGTGAGCAGATGGCCGAGCTCATCGCGACCGGACGCACACCCGAGCTCGTCGAACGGTTCGGGCTCGATCGGTTCGCCGCGGATCGCGCGATGGCGGACCAGGGGTCGGCGGGGACCCACTGATGCTGTGGATCACATGCCCCCGTTGCGGCCGCCGTCCGGTCGAGGAGTTCGGCTTCGGTGGCGAGCTCCGGGGTGTACCCGAGCGCATCACCGATCCGGCCGAGCGTGATGTCGACTATGCGTGGATGTACGACAACGTGCACGGCATTACCAGCGAGCGCTGGTTCCACCGGGCTGGGTGCCGCCGCTGGCTCACGCTCAGCCGGGATACTGTCACCGATACCGTTACCGGCTGAGGATCGCCGGTGAGAGTCAGTCGGTGTAATACACCCCGTCGAGGGCGCCCCATGCCGCGGCGCTGAAGACGGCGCAGGCGGTGCGGGCACGGGCGAACTCAGCGTCGGACAGGCCATCGATGCGTGCAGCCAGCATGGCGGGCTCATCGGTCTCCAGCGCGTGCTCGACGAAGTACTGCTGGGCATCCGCGTCGAGGGTTGCGGCGTAGTGCTCGCGCAGGCCGGCCAGCTTGGACGACGCCGTCACCGGCTGCTGGATCTCGAAGCTGTACAGGGCACCCAACGACTCGGGCACCGATGCGAACGCGTGCTCACCGACCGCCAGCAGCGTCTTCGACTGCGGCCGCTGCATCTGGCCCGACGCGCCCAGGCCGGCACGGAAGCGGGACCACAGGGCGTCATGTTCGCGCTCCTCGGCAGCGTAGGCGGGGTAGCCGATGCGATCCCAGCCCTGGTCGACGACGGAGATGAATGGTGCCCACTCGTCGGCGTAGGCGGCTAGCCGCTCGATCGGCAGGCTGCCGGCGCGCCACTCGACATAGAAGGGATGCTGGTTGAGGTCGAACTGGCGGACGATGGCGTCCAGCTCGTCGATTCGGCTGCTCATGGACGGGGCACCTCGATATGCGACAGGTCGGTGGCGCGGCGCCAAGCGAGCGACCTTTGCCCTAGGGTACCCGAAGAGATGGAGCGGCGTCGGTCGCACCGAGCCTGGCTCCGCAACGCAGGCGCCGACGGAACCGTCGTCGCCTCAAACGGCGCTCGGCTTGACCACCATGAGGACGATGATCGCGACAACCAGCACGGCGAGGATGATGCCGATCATCCGGCTGCGTCCGCTGAGCTCCTTGAACTCGGCGGTCGCCGGGCCTCCCGACTCGTAGCTGGCGATGAGCTTCGTGAGGGTCGGCGAGTAGGCCATGAAAGCCACCGCGCCCATCACGAGGTAGAGGCCAATGGCCGAGAAGACCCAGAGCTGCGTGAACTCCCATGGCCCGAGCAATACGAGGAGGATGCCCAGCACGAGCAGGCCGCCGTACGCCGGATTCGCGACGCGGTCGTCCAGGAACTTGATTCCACGGAGAGCGTATCCGGTGTGCTCCGGCTCGCGAGCGGCGCGTGCCATCCAGATCCCGTAGCTGATGTTCAGCCCGACCGCCACGATGGCGAAGAAGATGTGGAGCGTCTTGAGCCAGGGATACCAGTCCATCGTCGTTCCTCCGTTGCTGTGCGTTGGGTCATCCGGCTCGCAGCCTAGCGAGCCGCGTGCCTCTTCGACAAGAGGGCAGAATCGAGCTTGACGCCGGGGCCGATGGACCGGGATGATGCCCACAACGACACGGTGGATGATCATGAATTCGGTGGTGCTCGCGCGGACGGCCTCCGGTTCGACGTATGTATTCTCGATCGGCGATGACGGGGTTCACTGGCGTCGGCTGCCGGCCGATCGGCCCGGTGCGGCCTGGAGCGCCAGCGGCTGGGAGGCCCAAGTTCCGCGCATCGTCACCGGCGAGCGGCTCCTCATCGGCAACCTGCGCACGACCCCGGTCACGAGGGTCTCGATCCTGCCGGCCTGACCCCCATGGACGATCCAGCTGCCGACAGATGAGCCGGCGATGCCGTCGGATGCAGCCGTCGACCACGCCGGTCGGGAATGACGTGCGAAGCGTCTCATCGGCTGCGATGATCGGTCCCGAAGGTCAATCGTAGGCGGGATGAACGGAATGGACGAAGACCTCACGCGCGGCAAGCGCGAGCGATGGTGGCGCTCCGCCTTCCTCATCGTCGCGACGATCTACGTGTCGCTGCTCCTCGCCGGGCTGTTCGTTCGCATCCTCGGCGGCTTCACGCAGATCCTGCTCATCCTCTTCATCGCCTGGCTGCTCGCGTTTGTCCTGTCACCGTTGGTTGGCCTGATCGTGGAGCGCCGGTGGATGCCTCGCGGCGCGGCCATCGGCGCCGTGTATGCCGCCACCCTGTTGGGCAGTGGCTTCGTGCTGTTCTACGCCGCGTCGGCCATCGGCTCGTCGATGGGCGAGATGGCGGCGGACTTTCCAACGACCCGCGCCCGAATCGAGGGCACCCTGCGGGCCTGGGAAGGTGCCATCTCGTTCGGCCGTTTCGAGCCGGATCTCGTACGCCTGTATCGCGATGTCGAGGGGACCGCCGCCCAGCTGGCCACGTCTGCACTCGGCGAAGTGCCAGCCGTCACGTTTGCCGTCCTCGGCGCGCTCGTCCTGGTGATCATCCTGAGCCTCTACATGCTCGCGGACAGTGCGCGCATCCTGGCCAAGCTGAACCGCGTGATCCCGACGCGTTACAGCCATCATGTCGAGATCCTCGAACGCACCGTCGCCAGGGCGTTCGGCGGGTTTCTGCGAGCGCAGGTCATTCTTGCCGCCGTGCAGACGGCCCTGACCATTGCCGTCGTTCTGCTCGCCGGTCTGCCGTATGGATTCCTGATCGTGGCGGCGTCAGCGCTGGCGATGCTGATTCCATTCTTCGGCCCGCCGCTGGCCCTCGTGCCCCCGATCGTGGCGACGGCGATCTTCGCGCCCCAATGGTTGCTGGTCGTGGCGCCATTACTTCTGATCGTTCAGACGGTGCTCGTCAACTACCTCCAGCCGCGGCTGATGCGGGAGGCGCTCGGCATGCACCCGATCCTCGTCCTCGTCGGGCTCCTTGTCGGTTCGCAGGTCGCGGGCCTGTGGGGAGCGCTGTTCGGGATCCCGATCCTCGCCGTCCTCAACGTCTTCTTCAACTACGCGATCAACCTGCGGACGATCGACGAAACCCCGGCGGTCGAAGTCAAGGAAGTTCTCGAAGAGGTGCGACGAGAGTCTCCCAATGCGACGCCGGAGCAGGTGGTCGCCATCGCCGCTGACCGCATCGAGGAGGACCAGGTGGAGGACGTCGCCGACGAGGTGGCGGCGGTTGTCGCAGGGGACACGGCGCATCAGGGGCGGCTGCGCGGGATCGTTGACCGTATCGACCAGGATCGGCCGGAAGACGACTAGTCCTGGATGCCCGTCGTGCGGTGCAGTTCGCACGAGCGCTGCACCAGGGCATCGAGCTCGCGCGGGGAGAACGGCTTGTCGCGCGCGGGAGAGCTGAAGGACAGGATCTTGTCGCCGGTGACAACGACGACCGGAATGCTTGCCAGCTCAGGATCTCGAGACACGGCCCGCGAGAGCTCCCAACCGTCCATGCGTGGCATACGTACATCGGTCAGGACGACGCAGGGAATCGACCCGGCTCGCAGCCGGTCGAGCGCGTCGGCGCCATCGATGGCGACGGCCACCGTGTGCCCGACCTCGCTCAGGGCGTCGACGTAGAGCGAACGCACGCCCGCGTCGTCATCGACAACGAGGACCGAGTGTGGCTTCGCCATGGCTCCTCCCGTGTGCGTCGTGATGAAGCATGGTTCGTGCCGTGGGTGGGCGCGCAGATGGTCCGGGGTCATGCCCCTGACCGGACCACTCGGCTAGTGACCTGCCAGGCGTACCCACATACGGTGTTCGTGGGCGCTGAGCCGCCCGCAAGCCGTAGTCCTGGAGTCCCTGGATGCACGTTG
>JACDBZ010000125.1 GCA_013694645.1 Chloroflexota bacterium | reverse complement strand
TGGCCGCCCACCGTCGCGAGCGTCTGACGGGATGGCGGCCGCTCAGCGCCGTCGTCTTCGACCTCGACCGGTTCGGGAACTTCAACAAGGAGCACGGTCACCAAGTGGGAGACCAGGTGCTCAAGTCTTTCGCCGATGTGCTGGCCTCGCGGTTCCGCGCGAGCGATCTCGTCG
Organism: Chloroflexota bacterium; assembly: GCA_013694645.1. GTDB lineage: Bacteria > Chloroflexota > Limnocylindria > QHBO01 > QHBO01 > JACDBZ01. The sequence continues at coordinate 2,865 of JACDBZ010000125.1, read as the reverse complement.
CCCGTATCGGCGGCGAAGAGTTCATCGTCGTGATCGACGGCGCAGGTCGTGAGGACGCGGTTCGCGTCGCCGACGAGGTGCGCGGCCTGCTCGCCGAGCGCAGCGTGCGCGCGGAGAGCGGTACTCCGTTGCATGTCACGGTGTCGGCCGGGTGCGCGGAGCTGGATCCGGACGATCCGACGCGCGAGAGTCTACTCCGGATCGCTGACGTCGCACTCTTCATGGCCAAGCGCGCCGGCCGCGACCGGGTTGTCGCCGCATAGGTCGACCGACTGACATATCGACCCCGTCCGCAGCCGCTAACGTCAGGGAGCGAGGCGCTCTGCCAGCCACCCGATCGCCTCGGGATAGCGCCAATCGATCCCGGAGTGCGTTCCGTCGAACAGCTCAAATCGCACGCGGTCCTCGTGCAGGCCGGCTGCTGCCAGCTCGTTGCGAAACGCATCGGCGCCAAGGTCCAGGTAGAAGTCGTCGCTTCGTCCGGCGTCGATCCACACCGCCCGGAGTCCTCGCAGCGCATCGGCGTGGGACGCCGCCATGCGAACCGGATCCCAGGCAAGCCATCGGTCCCAGACCTTGGGGATCAGCCGGCCGGTGAGCGCCTCGAATGGGAGCCGGACGGTGCCGTCCGGGTCGGCTGAGTAGCAGGCAGCCATGCACCACACGTTGAGGAGCACCCCGTCCGTGCGCTTCGACCGCCCCGCGCGGGAGCGGAAGTCGGACCAGAAGGCCTCGTATGAGCCGTCGTAGGCATCGCGCAGCGCACGAGCAGCCTCCCGAAAGTCGGGGAGATAGCAGGCCTCGAAGAGCGCGTCGCCCGCGTGCGTCACCAGCCCGCCGAACAGGTCCGGGCGCAGCATCGGCGTGACCATGGCGCCATAGCCGCCACTGCTCTTACCCGCCACGCCGCGGTGAGCCGCATCAGGCAGCGTGCGATATCGGGCGTCCACGAACGGCACCAGCTCGTCGCACATGTAGGAGTGATAGCGACCGGTGGCCGCCGAGTCGATGAACTGGGAGCCGCCCAGGCTGGTCCAGGCGTCGACGAACACCACGATGGCGGGCGCGGCACCCTCGACCACGAACCACGCGTCGAGCGCCTCCGGGGTGGTGCGGCTGAACGCCTTGCGTGACCGCCACATGTCGACCTGGCCGGTCAGCCCCTGGAGCAGATAGACCGATGGAAAGCGCCGACCCGGTTCGTCGTCGTAGCCGGGCGGCGTGTAGACATACAGGGGTCGCCGATGAGGATCGCCGAGTGGATTCCCGGTCAGAGCCTGCGAGTCGATCACGAGCTCGTCGAGCCGTCCCTTCCATGCATGCCCCCACGGCGGCAGGTCCATGCCTAGCCCGTCTCCCCGCGCAGCTCGACAACCGACAGGCGCCGCACCGCCAGCAGGATCGCCGCGATGCTGATGATCCCGCCGACAAGAAGGCCGGTTCCCGACGCGAGCTCCGCGGTGATCGCGCCATCCCCCACGAGCGCATCCGCCACCGCCAGCACGTGCTGCCGGACCGATACGATCCGCGTCCCGGCGAACAGGCCGGCCACGACCCCCTCCCACACGACAACGTACGCGAGGCCGATGACGAGGGCACGCGACGTGATGAGCGAGAGCGCCAGGAAGACGGCGGTGTACTCCAGCGCACCGAGCAGGGCGGCCAATCCGTACCCGGTGCCCAGCCCGGGATCGCCGCCAGCGCCGATGACACCGGCTGCAATGATCGGCAGCGCCACGAGCAGGGCGGTCACGACCCACGCGACCGCCAGCTTGACGACCACGATGAGCGGGCGCGGGATCGGCTTCGCCAGCAGGTAGACGATCGTGCCGTCGTCGAGCTCCGATCCGAGCGCGGCGGTGCCCACGATCACCGCGACGAGCGGCAGGAGGACCGCCACGCCAAAGTTGGCGAGCAGGCGGCCGGTGAAGTCGGTCGCCTCCGCGTCAGCAGGGCCGCCGAGCCGATAGATGGCGGCAACCGCCACGATGAGGGCGCTCACCAATCCAAGGAGCAGCGTCCGTCGCCGGTTCAGCAGCCCGCGGAGTGCGAGCGACCCCAGGGTCAGGATCATCGGCGCACCAGGTAGCTGAAGACCGATTCAAGCGACTCGTCGGCGGGCCGCAGCTCGAGCAGTGATACGCCCGCTCGCTGCGCCGCGGGTGCGACCGCGCGGGTCAGCGCGCCGTAGTCCCCGGTGCGCACGCTGAGCGCCCCGTCGCTCAGCTCGACGGCCTCCACCTCGGGTGCGGCGAGCAGCTCGCGGGCCAGCCGCCGGTCGTCGCTGGAGCGAACCGTGAAGCGGTGCGGTCGATCGGTCATCAGGCGACGTATGCGACGAAAATCGCCGGATGCCGCCAGGCGACCAGCCACCACGACGAGCACCTGGTCAGAGAGTCGCTCGACCTCCTCGAGGATGTGGCTGGAGAACAGGATCGTGCGTCCGTCGGCAGCCATGGCCTGCAGCAGCCCCATCATCGAGAGTCGCTGGCGTGGATCCATGCCGTTGAACGGCTCGTCCAGGATCAACGTCGGAGGATCGTGCACGAGCGCGGCCGCCACCTTTGCCCGCTGGCGCATCCCCTTCGAATAGCCACCGATCGCGCGGTCTGCGGCATCGCGCAGCCCGACCATGTCGATGGCGCGGTCGGCGGCCGGCCCCGCATCGGCGACTCCGGACAGGCGCGCAGAGGCGAGCACGAACTGACGCGCGGTCAGGAACGTGTAGGCAGCGTCGCGCTCGGGCACAAAGCCGATCTGCCGGTAGATGCCGGGATGGCGCCAGGTCGGCGTTGCGTCCAGCCGAACCTCGCCCGCCGACGGAGCGAGGAAGCCGGCCATCATGTGCAACAGGGTCGTCTTGCC
>JACDBZ010000122.1 GCA_013694645.1 Chloroflexota bacterium | reverse complement strand
TGCCACGAGCGCGAACGCGGCGAGCGGGCTGCGCACAAAGCCGAGCGCGATCTCGAGCGCCAGGAACACGGCACCGCCGCCGAGGATGAGGCCCAGCATCGGTCGCTGACTGGTGGTGAAGGCCAGGCTCAACGAGCCGACGAGTGACCCCGCACCCATCGCGGCGAAAAGGGCGCCGTACCCGCCGGAGTCGAGAAGCAGCGCGTCCCGCGTGAAGAGCGGGAGGAGCGTCTGGAAGTTCATGGCGAAGGTCGCCATGCCGCCCAGGAGGACGAGCGGCCAGAGCACGGTCGGAGTCGCGATGGCGTACCGAACGCCCTCCACCAGGCTGGCGCGGATGGACGGGAACCGATCAGGACGCGCGATGCGCCGCAGCGCATGACCATCGAGCATCCACAGACCGACGAGCACGGAGAGGTAGCTCACCGCGTTGATCCCGAAGTTGATGGCGACCCCGAAGGCGGCGATGGTCACGCCTGCGATCGCCGGACCGATGACGCGCGACAGGTTGAAGCTGGTCGAGTTCAGGGCGATCGCATTGGTGAGGTCATCGGCGGGCACGAGCTCGGCGGCGAACGCCTGGCGAACCGGCATCTCCACCGCATTCACGAAGCCCGCCAGGAGCGCGAGCAGATAGACGTGCCAGATCTCGACGAGCCCACTGGTGGCCAGGCCGAAGAGGAGCGCGGCCTGCACCATGGCCACCAGGTTCACGATCATCAGGACGCGTCGCTTGTCGACGCGATCGGCGAGAACGCCGCCGATGGGGGCGAGGATCATAGACGGAGCGAACATCAGCGCCAGCACCGCTCCCAGTTGGAGCGGTGATCCACCGAGCTCGAGCACCAGCCACGGCTGGGCGACCGACTGCATCCAGGCGCCCACCAGGCTCCCGATCTGACCGAACCAGTAGATCCGATAGTTCCGGTGGCGCATCGCGCTGAATCCGCGGGCAAACCCGCCGCCCGCGGGGCGCGTCGATACCGCCACCCGATCGGGGCGGCGTGAAGCACGCGGGAAGAGCCGGGGAATGGTCATTCGTTAGCTATGCTAACAAAAGTGCAGGTGACTGGCAAGCCGAAGGTTCCGAAGAACGGGGTTGAGCAATGCGCCCCCGATCGGCGATGATGCGCGGCACGACCTCTCCACTCCGACAGGCCCGAGCGATCCCCGTGCGAGGCGAGCGGCGCAGCCGCAACCTGGCGCGCCTTCGCGCGCCCGCTACCGCCGTCATGCTCTCTCTCCTCGTATTCCTTTCCCCTGACCTGACCCTTGCGCCGATGAGTGCCGTCGAGCCCCAGCGCGCCGGTCCGGTGCCGATCGACCAGGTCCGGGTGACGGTTCCGCCACCACGTGTCCGCCTGCTCGACAGAGTCGCGCCGATACCCGCGGCCGCGCTCGGCGCCCTCCCCTCACCATCGGATGACGCCCGATTCGAGTCGGCGATCGTCGCCGCGCGATCGGCCGCGCGCGCCTATGGCATCACGTTCGCCGCCGTGCGCGACGGAGAGCTGCTCTGGACCGGCGCGGACGGCCGGCAACGCGACGGGACGACGCCGCTCCTCGCTGACGATGCGCTGGTCATCGGCAGTGTCACAAAGACGTTCGTGGCCGCGGCCGTCCTCCAGCTGGCGGAGGAGGGGCGGCTCAGCCTGGACGACGTCGTGCGCGATTACCTGCCGGGGATGTCCAGCGTCAGCACCGAGATCACCATCCGTCAGCTGCTCGACCACACCAGCGGGCTCGCCGACGTGTTCAACGACCGCACGCGCAAGGGCCTCGAGGAGAACCCGGAGCACGCCTGGACCACGGCCGAGGTGTTCGCGACCCTCCACGCCCCCTGGTATCGGCCGGGCCAGGGCTGGGCCTACGCCAACACGAACTACTTCCTGCTCGGCCTCCTCGTCGAGCGCATCACCGGTTCATCGCTGGCAGACGAGCTGGATACGCGGTTCCTGAAGCCGCTCGGGCTCGAGGAAACCCGGCTCCTGACCGGGGCAGTCGATGATGGAGGGCCACTGGCGCCTGCGTGGACCACAATCTTCTGGGCGTCCGGGGCGATGACCTCATCGGCCGCCGACCTTGCCCGCTGGGGCGACGCGCTGTACGGAGCCGACATCCTCGACGCCGCTTCTCGCACGGACATGATGGCGCTGAA
>JACDBZ010000113.1 GCA_013694645.1 Chloroflexota bacterium | reverse complement strand
CTGCATGTGAGCATGATGACTTCTGACCGGTACCTTGCTAAGGTCCAGTCTCATGTCGCGTTCGAGGACCAGTTCAGAGCTCGAGCTGTTTCTGCCACTGCACCGCTCTGACTCCCTGCCACTCTATCGACAGCTCGAGCGAGAGCTGCGCGATTCCGTTCGCGCGGGCCGTCTGGCAGCAGACGCTCCCCTGCCGTCCACGCGTGCCCTCGCCGCCCAGCTCGGCGTGACGCGCGGCGTGGTGGTCTCGGCATATGAGCAGCTGTCCGCCGAAGGCTACCTGGTCAGCCGCCCCGGCGGCAGCACCCGCGTGGCGCGCATCTCGGGCTTCGCTGATCCGGTACCGATCGTCCTTCGCCGTGAATTCAGGCTCGACTTCCGACCGGGTCGGCCCGATGTGAACGAGTTTCCGCGTGCCGCCTGGCTCCGCTCGCTGCGCCGCGTCCTCGGCGAGGCGCCTTCGGACCGGTTCAGCTACATCGACGGACGCGGCATGCCAGAGCTGCGCTCTGCGATGGCCGTGTACCTCAATCGCGCGCGCGGTACCCGCATCAGCCCCGACGACCTCATCATCTGCGCCGGTGTCGCCCAGGGCCTGCAACTCGTGGCGCAGGCGCTACGGGCCGGCGGTGCGCAGCGTATCGGCGTGGAGGAGCCATGGCACCCGGAATATCGGCGGATGCTCGAAGGCACCGGCCTCCAGGTCGTCGCCGTTCCGGTCGACGCGGCCGGCATCCAGATCGACCTTGTTGACCAGGCGAATGTCGACGCGGTCGTGGTGACACCGGCGCACCAGTATCCGACCGGAGGCGTGCTGCCCCCGGAGCGGCGCGCGGCACTCGTGGCGTGGGCTGATCGCCGCGACGCGATCGTGGTCGAGGACGACTATGACGCCGAATTTCGATACGACCGCGTACCCGTCGGGGCCATGCAGGGCCTTTGCGCGGACCGGGTCGTGTATGCCGGCACCGCGAGCAAGATCCTCGCGCCCGGGCTGCGGCTGGGGTGGCTGGCCGTGCCCCCGCGCCTTCGCGAGTCGATTGCGCGTGCCAAGCTGGCCGCGGACCAGGGCTCCAGCGCGCTCGACCAGCTTGCCATGGCCGACTTCGTCGACCGGGGCGAGCTCGATCGCCATCTCCGGCGCATGCGCCTGGTATACCGCCGCCGCCGCGATGCGCTCCTCGCGGCGCTGGAGCGACATCTGCCGACGTGGCGCCCCGCGGGTGCGTCCGCGGGCCTGCACATGCTCGCGTGGCTCCCGGCCGGTTGCGACGAGGCTCGGCTGGTTGCGGCCGCAGCCGAGCGCGGGATCGGCATCCACGGCCTCGCTGCGACGTGCTTCCTGCCCGGTCCACCCGGCGGCATCGTCTTCGGGTACGGATCGGTCGACGAGCGGCGCATCCCGCGGGGTATCGCCGAACTGGCCGAGGTGGTCGCGGATTCCGTGGCGCCTGGTCACGACGAGAGACGCTGACGCTGTATATACGCCGTGGCCATGCATCAAGATGATTGCGACGCGCGACACTAGGGCCGGCGATCCTGCATCTCCCAGGCGTGGTCGAGCACGTGCCATGCGACGCGGCGGATGGCGTAGCGGTAGGGCCAGACCTTGCGCGTGCTCTCGGGGTATGGCCTGCGGGCGGAGCGGAACGCCTCGACAATCGTCGCCCGTCGAGCCTCGAGACCGCCACGGTCATCGGGTGAGACGTCCACGCTCGCCAACCCGATGCTGCGCATGTAGCTGGCCTCGGAGTCCATCACGTGTGCCAGCATCTTGGTGCGATCGCGCCCGCCACCTCGCGGGCCCTTCGTGAGCTCCTCGGGCGATTCGGCTGCCACCTCGTCGAGAGCCGTCCAGCAAGCTTCCAGGAGGGAGGCGAGCCGCTCGGCCTGAGCCTTGGTGAGCTTGCGCTCGTCGGCGGATGCAGTGGCGTCGGGAGCGCCAAAGTCGGTGGTCGCGGAGCCGGGGACGGTTTCGACCACCTCCAAAGTCACCCGCTTGGGCAGGGGCACCGCGGCGCGTTCAGCCACCGGACGGTAGCGCGGGACATGGGCCTCCAGCGCAGCAACCGCCTCGTCGGGCGTCCTGGCGGCCCGAGCCCAGCCGGGCCATTCGAGCGCAGAAGCAAACACCTTCGTCTGGCCCTGCTCGATGAGAACGTCAATGGGCATGGGCGCCAGTGTAGGGAAACGTTCAAGCGCACAGCGCGCGGCGGGGCACCGCCTAGCGCGTATCGCTGTGCGACTCGCTCGCGACCACCACCCGTGGCTGGTGGTCCCGCTCCCACGGGGTCTGCCGCTGCAGCACCCAGACGACCAGCGAGACGACGACGAAGATGGCCGCCTCGAGCAGCACGATGGTCGCTCCCGAGGACACGTCGAGCCAGTAGCTGAGGTAGATGCCGACCAGTCCTGAGCCCGCGCCCAGAAGCGTCGAGTAGACGATCATGCGGCCGAAGGAATCGGTGAGCATGCGTGCCGTGCTCGACGGAATGACAAGCGTGGCGGCGATGAGAGTCACGCCCACGACATTGATGGAGGCCACGATGGTGGCCGCCAATGCCAGTGAGAAGAGGGTGTCAACCACGCCGGTGCGCACGCCAAAGATGGGTGCCACGTCGGGATCGAAGGTCAGGAACAGCAGCGGCTTGTAGAAGGCGACGATGAAGACCGCCACCAGCGCCGTCGTGGCCCCGACGACCACCAGATCGGTGGGCGTCACGCCCAGCACGTTGCCGAACAGGGCGGCCTCGAAATCGCGTGTGAAGCTGCGCGTCTTGCTGATGAGGGCGACGCCGATGGCGAAACTGGCGGTCGTCACGATCCCGATCGCCGCGTCGGCGCCGACCTTGCCGCGGCGCGCGGTGGCATTGATGAGCAGCGCCGACAGGAATCCCCACAGCCCGGCGCCGACGTAGAAGTTGATGCTGACCACGTACGCCACCACCGCCCCGCCGAACACCGAGTGCGACAGGCCATGGCCGATATAGCTCATTCGGCGCAGGATGACGTACACCCCGATCATGCCGCACAGCGCGCCGACCAACGTCGCCGCCAGCAGCCCTTGGCGGAAGAACTCGAAGGCGAACGGCTCCGCCAGCACGTTCACCGCGCCGCCCTGCCGCCCGCGTGAACGTGCTCGTCATCGAGGTGTTCGTGGTGGGCATGCTCGTAGCCGGGGTGGTGATGATTGAGCGCCTCGCGCAGACGGTGCGGCGCCGCATCGGCGACCAGGATCAGGCCATCCTGCCGCACGACGCGCAGCTCGGCCCCGTAGGTTTGACCCAGGATGGCGTCGGTGAAAATGTCCTCCGGCGAGCCCTCTGCCACGATGCGACCGTTGATGCACACCACCCACGGCAGGTGGGCCGCCACCGCGTTGAGCTCGTGCGTGGTGAGCACGATGGTCATGCCATCGCGGTTGAGCTCGGCCAGCAGGTGCAGGACCTCGTCGCGCGTCTTGAGGTCGACGCCGCTGGTCGGCTCGTCCAGCAGCAGCAACAACGGGTCGCCGATCATGGCCCGCGCCAGGAAGACGCGCTGCTGCTGACCTCCCGACAGGTCGCGGATGTTGCGCTCCCCCAGTTCGCCGATACCCAACCGCTCCAGCAGGCGGTCGACCGACCGTCGATCCTCAGGCGTTGGCCGCGGCCACCACGGGCGCACGTCCCAGCGCCCCATCAGCACCACCTCCGACACGGTGGCCGGGAAGTGCCAATCAACCGTCTCCAGCTGCGGCACCCAGCCCACCCGCGGCCGATCACCATTACCCACCGTGCGACCGTCGACGGTCACGCGGCCGCGCAGCCGGGGCACGACACCGACCATCGCCCGCAGCAGGGTGGTCTTGCCCACGCCGCTGGGACCGACCACGCCCACGAATGCGCCGCGCTCGATGTGCAGGTCGACCTGCTCGAGCACCGGCACCGCGCCGTAGCCGCAGGTCACATCGTCGAAGACGACGAGCGGCGGCCGATCGGTTGGGATCAAGGCTGGTAGGTGTCCGTGACCTCAAGCGTCTCGAACGCATCGGTCAGGCCGCCCAGCGCCTCGAACATGATGACCATGTCCTTCTGCATCATCCCCAGGTAGGTGTGCTCTGCAGCATTCTGCTCGCCCGGCGGCTCGTCGTCGCGCAGCTCGTCGATGAACTCGGCGCCCGACTCGCGCGCGATCTGCTCGAGCACGTCGCTGGGGAAGACCTCGGATCCGAAGACGGCCG
>JACDBZ010000095.1 GCA_013694645.1 Chloroflexota bacterium | reverse complement strand
GCGCGGGACGGCTCGACGTCCGGGTCACCGGCGTGGTCGATACGCGCGATTACCCGTGGAACCGAAGCTCGCTTCCGATCGACCCGATCCTGGAGCTCTACTCGACCGGCGGCACTCTCCTCAAGCGGGTGGATGCGCAGTGGGAAGGCGGCACCGAGCTGGCGTCGGTCTCCGTCACCGGTCCCGGTCGTATCCTGGTGCGGGTCATGAACTACTACGCAAACGGTAGCCGCACCGCCTACTCGGTGACGCCGGCCTTTGTGGATACCGTCGCGCCGACGTTGCTTGCTCGCGGCCCCGCGCCCGGTGCCGTTGCCGTCAGCTATGACGCCGCCACCGTCACCGCTGATTTCAGCGAAGCGGTCACGGGCGTGAGCACGAGCACCGTGCAGCTCAGGAACGCGGCCGGTGCCGCGATCGGCGCGACGGTCACGTACTCGTCCTCGAATCGCCGCGCCACCCTGCGCCCATCCGCTCCGCTCGCACCTGAGGCGACCTACCAGGTGAGCCTCACGACCGGCATCAAGGACGTCGCCGCCAACTCGCTGGCCGCGACCATGTGGTCGTTCACCACCGGCAAGAGCGTGCCGCGCATCGCCGGAAGCGACCGATACGCGACGTCCGCGGCGATCAGCAGGCTCAGCTATGGCCCCGGCGTTCCGGTCGTGTACATCGCCACCGGAAGCTCCTTCCCGGACGCCCTGGCGGGGGGACCGGCGGCACGCGTCGGGAACGGACCGCTTCTCCTCACCGCCTCTGGTTCGCTGCCGAGCGCGACCGCCACTGAACTGGTGCGTCTCAAGCCGGGGCGCATCGTCATCCTGGGCGGCACGGGCGTGGTGTCCGGCGCGGTGCAGACGGCCCTGCGCAGCTATACGGTCGGCGCGGTGACCCGCGTGGCCGGCAGCGATCGGTACGCCACCGCCGCGGCCATCAGCTCGTCGGCGTTCGCGGCCGGCGCATCGGTCGTGTACGTCGCAACCGGGTCGACATTCCCCGACGCGCTCGCGGCGGGTGCGGCCGCCGCGAGGAGAAAGGTTCCGATCCTGCTCGTCGGATCCAACGCACTGCCAGGCGCCACCGCTTCGGAGCTGTCTCGCCTCGATCCTGATGAGATCATCGTCATGGGCGGGACGAGCATGGTGAGCAACGCCGTTCTCCAGCAGCTCGGCGGCTACGCCGGAACCGTGCGGCGGATCGCGGGCGCTGACCGCTACGCGACCGCCGTCAACTTGAGCGCTTCGACGTTCGCGGCGAACAGCGTGAACACCGTCTACCTCGCGGCCGGCAGCTCATTCCCGGACGGCCTCTCGGCGGGTCCGGTGGCCGGCGCCAGGGGTGCTCCGCTGCTCCTGGTTCCATCGGGCTTCCTGCCGGATTCCGTCGCCGTCGAGCTGAAGCGGCTGGATCCATCTCAGGTCATCATCGTCGGCGGCACCGCCATCGTGACCGAGACGGTTCGCAACCAGATCCGCGCCCTCTGGCCCTGATCCGGCGTCGCGGACGGTCCGTGACCCCGTCTAGATGGCGGGTGGCCTCGCAGCGACGGAATGGATAGCATTCCGTCGAGTGTCGCATTCGACGCCCAACCTGAGGGAAACGCGATGACGGACGATAACCCGCTGGCGCTCGACCCGGAGACGATGCGCAGGCTCGGTTACAGCACGGTCGACCTGCTCGTCGACCGCCTCCTCGCGCCTGCCCGACCCGTCCCTGTCGCGGGCGGTCGCGCGCAGATGATCCGCAATCTCGGTGGGCCGCCACCGGAGGACGCCCAGTCTTTCGAATCGCTGCTCGATCGGCCCCCAGTCCTCAGCCGCCAGGGCACGGTGCGCGTCGAGCGCCGCCGACACCGCCCCCGCGCTGCTGAAGGCGGCATACACGGCATCCCCGACGGTTTCGAAGATGGCTCCCCCATGGCGCTCGACGATCTCCTCGAACAGCGCATGGTGGCGGGCCAACGCGACACCCATCGCGGCGCCGTGCCGCTCGAGCAGCTGCGTGCTGCCTTCGACGTCGCTGAACAGGAACGTGACCGTCCCGGACGG
>JACDBZ010000079.1 GCA_013694645.1 Chloroflexota bacterium | reverse complement strand
TCGCCGAAGAAGGCGCAGGAGACCTGGGTCAAGACGCACGACAGCGCAGTCGATCAGTACGGCGAGGGTGAGCAGGCACACCGCACCGCGTTCGCCAGCCTGAAGCATTCATACGAGAAGGTGGACGACCACTGGCAGAAGAAGGACGAGAAGGGGCCGTCCGACCCGCGCTCTGCGATCGGCGGGCAGCGCGCGCGGCGCGGCGAAGGCGAGACGTTCGGCGGCGTCGATCTCTACGGCAATACCAAGGCGCAGCTGTACGAGCGAGCGCGCAAGCTGGACGTGCCGGGCCGCTCCAGCATGGATAAGACGGAGCTGGCTCGGGCGATCGCGCGAAAGCAGGACTAACGAGCGCGGATGCGGCGTCGGACGATCGGCCGCACGGCCGTGGCGCGGTTCCATTGCCGTCGTTCGACGACCGAGAACCCGGCGCGCTCGAACATGCCGAGCGTGCCCATGTAGGCGTTCCCCGACGGGATGCGACCGCCACCGGTCTCGACCGGGTATGCCTCGAGCAGCGTGGCGCCGTGGACCCGGGCGTAGGCGACCGCAGCCTCCAGCAATGCCGAGGCGACGCCCGTGCCGCGCGCCCTGCGTCCGACCACGAAACAGACGATCGACCAGACCGGCCTGTCGTCGATCGGTGCGAGCACTTTCGAATGCTGGAGTCGCTCGTAGTCCTCGCGCGGGCCGAGGCTGACCCAGCCGATCGCCTCGCCCTCTCGGTAAGCGATCAGTCCCGGCGCTCGACCTTCGAGCTCTTCGACGGCGCGTTCCAGCACGGCCCGGTTCTCCTGCGCCGATGCGTTCCGAAACGTCATCCCACGAACGCGAAACGAAGCGCACCAGCACCACTTCGGGTCGCCGCCTTGACCGAATAGCGCCGCCAGGTCCGGCAGCCGCTCGCGCGTCAGCGGATGGATCTCGAGCTCGGGCGTCATCGGCTCACTCTGGACCGACGCTCCAGGCGGATACGGTCAGGATTTCCATGGGGATCAGCGCTGAGTGCATTGAGTGCACGTATCTACCAAGATCCGGCCCCACTCGTCCAAATTGTGCGCGGGGTGCACAGCGCGGGTCAAATCCGACCGGAATGAGGCCATACCGGGCGCAAGGTGTCAGATAGGTGCATCCCGTGCACGCGGCGGGGTGCCGCGGTGGGCGGCCGGGTCCGGCGGTGGGCGGCCGGGGTCCGGCGGTGGACGGCCGGAGTCCGGCGGTGGGCGGATACTCACGGCTCGAGCGGCTGTATCTCGTCGATGAGATCCGCGACCGAATCCACGATCCGGGTCGGCAGATAGCTGAACCGCTGCGCCTCCCCTGCGTTGGTGATGCCGGTCAGCACCAGGATGGTCTCCAGCCCGGCCTCCAGGCCGGTCACGATATCGGTGTCCATGCGGTCGCCGATCATGACGGTCGACTCCGAATGAGCGCCGATCTGGCGCAGCGCGGACCGAATCATGAGCGGATTCGGCTTGCCGATGTAGTACGGCTGCACGCCGGTCGCGGATGAGATGAGCGCCGCAACCGAGCCCGTCGCCGGGAGCGGGCCCGCCGGTGACGGGCCGGTGGGGTCCGGGTTCGTGGCGATGAAGCGAGCGCCGCGGCTGATGAGCTGGATGCCGCGCGCGATGCGCTCGAAGCTGTACGTCCGCGTTTCGCCGAGCACGACATAATCCGGATCGGTTTCGGCCAGCGTGTAGCCGACCTCGTAGAGGGCGGTCGTCAAGCCAGCCTCGCCGATGACGAAGGCGGTGCCGCCCGGACGCTGATCTGCAAGGAACTTGGCCGTGGCCAGCGCCGAGGTCCAGATGGCGTCCGGCGTCACGTTCAACCCCAGCCGGCCAAGGCGCGCCGCCAGGTCGCGCGTCGTGTACATCGAGTTGTTGGTGAGGATCAGGAACGGGTGACCGGTCTCCGCCAGGCGCGCCACGAACCGATCGGCGCCGGGCACCAGGTGATCCTCCTGGACCATGACGCCGTCCATGTCCATCAGCCAGCTGATGAGCTGTCGATTCATTGAGCCGATCCTACGGGTCGCAGATCAAGCCTGTCGAGGCAGGACGCTGTGCAGACCGCACAGGGCAGCGACAAGGGCGCTCGCTGCCAAATGCGACGGAGCGATGCGGTTGTCCTGATCGCGAGCTTCTCCCTGACAAATGCGCGTGTCGGTCGCATTAGCGGGGCCTGCTCGTGGGCGGATGGGCCGTTTGAGCGTGGCCGGTGCGGTGAAGCCGCCCCGCGCCCCGCCAATGCGCACCACGACGTCAGTTGACAAGATGTGCGCGCCGGCGGGACCGCTGGATGCACAGGGACGTGACCGCTGGTCAGCAGCGCTCGAGCAGGAAGAGCGTTCGAGGCGAATCGGCCACCGATGTCTCCCGAAGGATGCGATACGGCACACCGAACGCCTCGCGAAAGCCGCCGATCGTGTAGCTCTCAAAGATGTCGCGTCGCGCGGCGAGGAGGCGCCGCGTCATCGGATCCTCCTTGGGAACGAACTCGACGATCGCCCGCGGGGCCATGCGCGCGAAGAGACGGGCGACGCCCGGCAGCGGCACGTTGTTGCCGATGGCGAGATGGTGAACAAGGGCCAGGGCAAGGATCAGGTCGGGCTCGCCGCGCTCAAGGAACGAGGCTCGCTCCTGGAGCCCCCAGCCGATGGCCGGCGAAGGATTCGCGAGATCACAGATGAGCGGCAGGATTGCCGGGTTGGCGTCGCCGCGGACGCGTCGCCAATGAGCCTCGACGCTTGCGGCGTCCTGGTCCCAGGCGACGACGCGATAGCCGGCATCGGCGGCCATGGCACTGTAGACGCCGGTGTTTGCACCGACATCCCAGGCGGTCCGCCCGCCGACCGCGACGAGCATCTCGCGCACGATCTCGCCCTTGCTCGCGGTTGCGGCGTCGGAGTACGAGGTCGTGGAGGCGTACTCGGACCAGTGGCTGGACGGTTGCCAGCGCAGTCCTTCGACGGTGCGCCGCAGCGAATCGAGCAGCGCGCGCTGGCCGGTTGCGCTGATCCGACGCTCTCGCCTGGGCGCATCGGCGGCCGGAGGCGGTTCGTTCGCCGCGCGGCGCTGGGCGCCGGCGTGCAGGTGGATGTGCGCGGACATCCCAAGGTTGAGGCGCGTTCGCCCCGGCAGCATCCTGGCGGCGAGATCGAGCGGGATGCCGTCGATGAACTCGCGCAGCATCAGCCCGCAGCGGGCGTCGCGGTGCGCGATGAGCGCCAATGGTGCCAGGAAGTGCTCGCAGAACTGGCGATAGGCCGGCCACGGCTCGGTGTCCGCGGCGACCTCGAAGCTGAGGCTGTCGATCAGGATCGGGCGGCCGGCGTCCATCTGAATGTTGTAGGCGCTCGCGTCCTTGAGCCGCATCCCGATGTCCAGCGCGCGCGACTGGAGCTCGAGCGTGAGAAGCGCCGCCTCCTTGAGCTGGGAGAACGACCATTCGTACGGATACGAGATGACATCCACCATCCGCGGTCGGATGACGGCGATGCTATCCGGCTCCGCCGCGAGCTCGAGCGCCACCTCCACGTGGTCGACAATCAGCCGATCGCCAGCCAGGCGCTCATAGAGACCGGTCGAGTTGAATGCCGCCCAATCGGCGGCAGCAGAGGCCTGGACCTGCCGGTACAGCACCCCGTCGCGACGAAAGACGAAGCCGGATGGATCTCGGAACGATGCCGGATCCACCAACGGCGGATCAGCGATCGCTGGTGGCGTCCTCGCCGCCCTCGTCACGCGTGGCTTCGTCCGCCTTCCCGCGAGTGCCGCGGATGCGGTGCAGACCGTCGCTGATCACGCGACGGAAAAAGAACGGGACCGCCAGGACGCCGGCCAGGATCACCTGGAGCAGCATGCTGCCCGAGCCGGGATCGATATACGCCAGAAACGGCATGAGTGGAGCGCCTCGGTTAGTGTTATGCGGATGTTATACGGAGTGCGGCCCGCCGGCCACCGGCCACGGATCGACCTGAGCGCGCTTCCGCTCCATCCACTGCTGGCGGCGGCCTATCCGGTCGTATTCCTGTTCGCCACAAACGCGGCCGAGCAGGTGACGCTCCAGCCGCTGTGGGGCCCGCTCGGCCTGGCCGTTGGCGCAGCCGCGATCCTCCTCGCAGTCGTCACACTCGTCCTGCGCGACTGGCACCGGGCCGCCCTGCTGACGACGGTGCTGGTCGCGGGCTTCTTCGGATACGGCCACGCGTGGAACGCCGCCGCGGGAATCCTGGACAGCCAGTGGCCGCTCATCGGCGCATGGGTGCTGCTGGTCGGCATCGGTCTTCTTGTCGCCTGGCGATCCGCTGGTTGGGCACGCACCGCCACTCGCGCCCTGAACCTGGTCGCCGCCATCGCACTGGTCCTCAATGCCTGGACCCTGGCCGGTGGCATGATCGCCCTGGGTGCGGTGGATGGCCCACGCGCGGACCTCACCGAGCTCCAGCTCGCTCCCGCCGACCCGGGAGACCTGCCCGATGTCTACTACATCATCCTCGACCGCTACGCCGGCTCGACCGCGCTTACCGAAACCTACGATTTCGACAACGAGCCATTCCTGACCGCGCTCGAGGACCGGGGCTTCCGTGTCGCGCGGCAGGCCCACAGCAACTACATCAAGACCCCGCTCTCGCTCGTCAGCTCGCTCAGCATGGACTACCTCGATGCCGATGCGCTGCAGGCTGAAGCCGAGAACGCCAAGGATCGCGAGCCGATCCATCGGCTCCTGCGCGAGCGCCTGCCCGTGCCGACCGCGCTCAAGGAGCTGGGGTACGAGTACTTGCACATCGGCAACTGGTGGACGCCGTCCGCGACGAATGTCGACGCCGATCGGACATTCCACTACGACGGTCAGGATGAATTCTCGACTGTCCTGGCGCAGACAACGCTGCTGCGGGCATTCACCGAACCCGAGTCAGCCCCCACCGATCCATGGGATTGGCGCGTCCTGCGTGAACACACGCGATACGCGCTCGGTCGATTGGACGAGATTCCTGCGCTCCCGGGGCCGAAGTTCGTCTTCGCCCACCTGCTGCTGCCGCACGACCCGTATGTCTTCGATACCGACGGTTCCTTCATGGATCGCGCCCAGGTCGAGCAGCAGGGTCAGGTCGAGAGCTATCGACGGCAGCTCAGCTACGCCAACGATCGGATGCTCCAGCTTGTGGATCGCATCCTCTCCCAGTCCGGCCCGGACGCGGTGATCATGCTCCAGGCGGATGAGGGGCCATTCCCGGCGCGCTACCGCGCCGACGAATGGGGCTTCGACTGGCGGAATGCTCGGGATGACGAGCTCGAGGAGAAGTTCGGGATCCTGTTTGCCATGCGTGTGCCCGAAGCCGATCTTGACGCCGCGGGCTTCCATGACGCCATCACGCCGGTCAACACGTTTCGGCTCATCTTCAACGCCCGCTTCGGCACCGATCTCCCGCTGCTGCCCGACCGCATCTGGGCACACACCGATCTCTCCCACTTCTACGACCTGTTCGAGATCACCGACCGGTTGGTGCGATAAGGGTCGGGGTCGGGTCGGATGGCGCGGGAGGCCCGAATTCACACCCGGCAGTCACGCGGCGGTACCATCGCTCTCCGGCTGCGTGACGCGACTACGTAGGGTGAATATGGGTGTCACGGTCTTCGTTCAGTGACAGACCGACTCATTCCACCGCGGCTCCTGGACCAATCACCTCGAGCACGGTGCCATCAGGCGCACGGAAGTGGCACCATGACGCGCTGGCGGTACGCTCGATCTCGGTGACCATCTCGACTCCAGCGCCCTCCAGGGCGTCGCGGGTCGCATCGACATCGGGGACTCGCAGACCGACGACAGGCCCGGTCGTGAAGAAGGCGTGGTCGGGATCCGTGGCCGCGTAGACATGGAGCTCCGCATCTTCGCCCAGCCGGAACCAGGCGGCGCCATCTGTCTCACGAATGACTCGAAGACCGATCAGGTCGCGAAAGAGCTTCACCATCGGCGCGAACCGGTCAGTTCGGAAGCCGATGAAGCCGACCCCAGAGTCTTCTCTGCTGGGCATCACGCCCTACCTCGGGGCAGGGACGAGGGGGGCGAAGCGCTCGGGGTCCGCGGCGGCGGCCGATTGAATGGCGTTGAGCGCCGCGCCCTTGCGCAGGTTGTCGCTGCTGACCCACAGCGCGAACCCACGATCCCGGCCGGGAATCGCGCGCAGGCGGCCGACGAGCACCGGGTCGCGGCCCTCGATGTCGAGCGGCATCGGATGGCGCTCAGAGCCATCGGCCGGGCGGTACTCGACCCCGGGGGCGCTGCGCAGGGCCGCCTCGAGCTCTTCGACCGTGGTCGACCGCTCGGTGCGGATGTGCAGCGCGACGGAGTGGCCGGTGTGGACCGCAACGCGGACCGCGGTGGCGGCAACATCGAGCGACGGCATCTCCAGGATCTTGCGCAGCTCGGCGTGAATCTTGTTCTCCTCGCCGGTCCAGCCCGCCTCATCCAGCACGTCGATCTGCGGCACCACCGAGTCCGCGATCCTGCCATGAAATGGCGAATCCGCCGCACGGTCGCGATGGTCGGTTCCGCGCTCCGCCTCGAAGGCATCGAGGCCCTTGCGGCCGGCCCCGCTCGCCGCCTGGTATGACGCCATGTCGACCGATACCAACCCTGCCAGGTCGCGGATGGGAGCCAGCGCCACCGCCACGGCGGCGGTCGTGCAGTTGGGATTCGCGATCAGGTTGCCCCGGCGCCCGGCGGCGGCATGGGCGTTGGCTTCGGGCACCACGAGCGGCACGTCATCGGCCAGGCGGAAGGCGCTCGAGTTGTCGACCACCAGCGGCACCAATGCGCCCGGCCCAGCCATGATCTCGCGACTCTGCGGCCCGTCGACGGCAAGGAAGAGGACGTCAAGCTCTCGCGCGTTCGCATCGGTCAGGAGATCAACATTCACCGATGCGCCCCGGTATTCGAGCGTCTTGCCCTCGAGATGGCCGAAGGCGCGCAGGCTCTCGGCGGGCAGACCCGCATCAGCGAGGATGGAGCAGAAGACGCCGCCCACCACGCCGCGCGCACCCGCGACACCGACAATCGGCCATTGCTTCATGGAGCCGACGATACCCCATTCGGCTCAGCCGCCTCTGGCTGCGAGTGGCTCTTGACCTGCGGGGCGGGTCAAGGCGTGTGTCAGGGCACGGCGAAGAGGATCGGGCGTTCGCCAGCCACGAGGCGGGCGAGATCCGCATAGACGGCACCCGCGGTGACCCGGCCTCCAGCCCCGGGACCAGAGACGCGGAAGACGCCCGCATCGGTGACCGAGATCTCGAGCACGTTCTCGATGCCCGCGGCACGGGCCAGCGGGTCGGCAGGCTCGATCGGCATCGGCTTGACGGACAAGGCTTCCTTCGTCGCTTCGGCAACGAGCCGCACGGTATCGCCCGCGGCGACGGGGAGCCCGACAATCCCGGTCGTGTCCACGTCGGTCTCGGGACGCCATCTGCCCCATGCCACAGACGCGAGGATGGCAAGTTTCTGGGCCGCGTCGCGACCCTCGACGTCGAAGCTCGGGTCGGCCTCGGCAAAGCCCTGTTCCTGCGCCTCGCGAAGCGCCTCGTCGTAGCTGCGCCCCTCACCCATGGCCGAGAGGATGTAGGTCGTGGTGGCGTTCACGATCCCGCGGAGCCGCTCAATCGCGCCGGTTGCCGCGAGGTGAATGACCGTCTCGATCATCGGTGTACCGCCGCCGACACTTGCGCTCCCGAGCAACGCCGCCACCCTGCGCTCCGCCAGCCTGGCGAGCTCACCGCCGTGCGTTGCCAGCAGCGCCTTGTTGGCGGTCACGTACGGCTTTCCGCGGTCGAGCGCCTGCCGCGCCCAGGTGAGCGGACCCTCCACGCCGCCGGCGAGCTCGACCACGATGTCAGCTTCGAGCGCCGCCTCCGCCGAGCCGATCTCGACGCCCTTGGGCAGGCCCGGCCGTTCGCGGTCGCGCACAGCAACGCACGCGAGGGCCAGCGGAAGCGGCCCCGTCCGTATTAGCTCGCCAAGGGCAGAGCCAACAGTCCCCCAGCCGATAAGCCCAACGCGCAGCCGTTCCATCGAATGAGTCTAGTGTCGTGCGCCGCGATCGTCTTGATGCGTGGCCACGCGTATATACAGGCGTGAGAATCGCGCGCCTCACGACCGTCGTGCGGGATTTGCTCGATCTGTCAGCACCAGAATCCGCGCTAGACTGACCCGCATATGGGTGCCACCGAAACCGTCGACCTGTTCTTCGAGCTCATCAACGACGACCATCGCGAGAAGGCCGTCGAGCTCTTCTCCGAGAATGCCGTGCTGGGCATCAGCGTCCCGGGCGGCGACGAGCGGACCAACCTGCGCGGTCGCGACAAGGTCGGCGGCTGGTTCATTCGCGCGGGCGACGGCTTCCGCATGTTCACCAACGACAGCCGAAACATGGGCGCCAGCTACATCGCCGATGTGACGGTCATGCGACCGGGCGTGCCGTCCATGCAGGTCGAGGCGAACTTCCGCGTCGAGAACGGCCAGATCGTGGCCCTCTTCCTCCAGCCGAACTAGTCCCCGCGCGCCTCCTCGCAGGCGTCGATCTGGGGCTCGATCGCCTTCTCGGCCTGCTTCTTGTCCATGCCCGCGATCAGGGCCGGATCGAGCGCCATGCCGCACTCTTCCGCGTACTTCTCGGCCAGCTTGGCAGCCCATGGCGGCAGAGCCACCTGGGTCGGCACCGGGGTCGCGACCACGGTGGGAACGGCGGAGGCGGGCGCGGACGGAGCCGGGGTCAGGGTCGGGGATGTGGATGGATCGGCCGCGGCGGGAGCCACGACCCCGGAAATTGCCAAGCCTGCACCCACAGCGACCAGGAGTCCCGCGGCGCCCAGCAGGATGCCGCGACGCCAGCCATGCGGTGAGCCCCCCGGTTCGGAGCTACCGCTGCGCGCGACCGCGGGAACCGGCCGGGGTGTCATCGCAACGGCCTGGGTGACAGCGGCCGTGTCGGCACCCGCCCGGTGGGTCCCGGTGGGCACCATCGCCAGCGCGGCGGCCGGATCGCCCGCCATCCAGCCGCGGAGCGCGACCGCCAGAGCGCCCGCGTGCAGGGGTCGGTTCTCCGGTTCCACCGCCAGGCACGCCGCGACGATCCCTGCCAGAACTGGATCCAGGCGTTCCATTGGCGGGGGCCCGGCACGTTGGGCATCGATCAGGGCACCCGGTGACCCCGCCGGGTACGGCGGCCGGCCGGTCAACGCCTCGTGGAGCACGACGCCGAGGCCATAGAGGTCGGTGCGCGGTGTGATCGGTCCACCGGCAAGCTGCTCAGGTGCCATCGACGACAGGGTCCCGATCACCGTGCCGGTAAGGGTGAGACGCTGCGATGCCTCCGCCAGGCTGTGCGCAATGCCAAAGTCGACCAGCCGCGTACGTCCGTCCCTCCCGAGCAGGACATTGCCCGGCTTCACGTCCCGATGAATGACGCCGCGCTGATGCGCGTGATAGAGCGCTTCCGCGATGTCCGCGGTCACGGTGGCCGCTTCACGGTCTGGCAACGGACCATCCCGGTCGATCCGGGCGCTCAACGACTCTCCGTCGACCAGCTCCATGACAAGCGCCGCCGCCTCACCCTCGGCGTCGACGTCGTAGATGCCCACGATCACGGGGTGGGAGAGGCCGGCAGCAGCCCGGGCCTCGGCCGCCAGCCGCTTGCGTGACGCCGCATCCGGGAGCAGGTGTGGATGCAGCCGCTTGACGGCGACCGGTCGGTCGAGCTGCTCGTCGTGGGCCCGCCAGACCTCGGCACTCCCGCCGACGGCGAGGCGCTCGATGAGCCGGTATCGGTCCAGGATCAGCTGTTCGTTCATGCTCGCCCGCTCGGCGGGCATCCCGCGAGGTTGCAGAATTCGGGCCGACCTCAGGGAAACAGGTCCCGCTCAGGCTCCATGACCAGGACCGATGCGCCCCCATCCGACGGCTGCCACTCGAAGCCTCGCACCACGACCACCGGGCGCTGGGCGACCTTGCCGCCCGCCAGGTCGGCGGCCGAAGCCAGCTGATCCGCGATGGCGATCACGGTCGCCTGCATCTCGCGACCGGCAGCGTCGGGTGCCCCACGCAGGTCGAGCAGTGCCTCGATCCCGGCCGATCCAATGGCCACGTTGACGATCCCGTTGCGCCACGGCCGGCCGAACGAGTCGCTGATGATGACGGCAGGCGCCGCTCCGGTTCGAGCCCGCAACCCATCGCGGATCCCGCGGGCGGACGCATCGGGATCCTCGGGCAGCAGCGAGGCCACGTCGCCGCCACCGACGTTGGAAACGTCGACGCCAGCGTTGGCGCAGACCAGCCCATTGCGCGTCCGACTGATGATCAGGCCACCAGGCCCCATGCGGACGATCGCCGCCGACTCGCGCAGCACGAGCTCCACCTGGCGCGCGTCCTTGCCCCAGCGTTCGGCCCATGAGCGGGCGAGGTCGGAGGGCGCGACCGTGGCCAGCTCGACCAGCCGTCCCTCCGCCTTGGAGACGATCTTCTGAGTCACCACCAGCACGTCGGTATCGGCGAGGGCGATGCCGGATGCGACTGCGGCATCGGCGACCAGGGATGCCAGGTCATCCCCCCGGACGACCTCCGGAATTCCGTCGAGCCCGATGAGCTCGATTCGCGATGTCACGCCGCGTCGCCGAACTCGAGCCAGCGGGTCAGGTCCTCGGGTGTGTCGAGATCGAACGCGATGCCCGCGCGGTTCACCGCCACGAGCGGCACGCCGGCGAGCCGAACCTCCTCGAGATGCGCGGCGAAGCTGCCAACCCCGAACCTGAAGCGGATGACGCCCGGAGGACGCAGGGCAAGCCCGTTCGTACCGGTCCCGGCGCGGTCGGGCGCGATTGCGACGGCCGGCGAGTCGGCGTCCGGTAGGGCGCCGGCCAGGACCTCGACATCGCTCGCCTGGAGGTTCGGCAGGTCTCCGTGCAGGATGATCAGGGTGCCGATGTCGTCGACCAGCGCGTCGAACCTGGCCTGCTCGAGCCCTTCGTTCAGTCCCATGCCGCGCTGGACGACCAGGCGCGCGCCGGATGGCTCGACGATCTCGGCAAGAGCCCGCGACGGTGAGATGACGATGACGTCATCGCACACCTGGCGAGTCACCTTCAGCACACGCTGAAGGAGCTGGCTGACGAGCATGATCCGCTCCTCGGGCGAGAGGCTCGGGGCGAGGCGCGTTTTCGCCGCCTCGAGCCCACGGTGCGGGATGATGATCCGCGTCGATGTCACCGGGTGAGCATATCGCGTGTTTCGATCAGTGCGGCGGCAAGCGCCATGCGGTCGGTGTCGCTGCCCATCACCGTCGGGCGAATGTCGGCCGCCATGCCAAGCGCCTCGATTGCCGGTGCCAGCGACGTATCGGTTTCGTCGAGGACGAACCGACCGATCAGGCCGGAATAAAGGCGAGCGACGCCGACGGCGCTGGGCTCGTGTCCCATCGAGGCAAGCATTCGATCGGCCGGTCCCTTCAGCGCGCGTCCGCCGATGATCGGACTGACCGCGACCTTCACGGCGTTCGTGGCCATCATCGCCTCGCGCACGCCGGCAAGCTCCAGTGTCGAGCCGATGCTGACGAACGGATTGGAAGGACCGATGACGACGAGGTCAGACTCGCCGATCGCATCGAGCACCTCGGGTGTCGGTCGCGCTGTCTCGACGCCATCGAATCGCACGCTGCGCACCTCGGGCTGCTGTCGCCGATGGACGAAGTACTCCTGGAAGTCGAGCAGTCCTTCATCGGTCTGCAGGCGCGTGCGATACCGGTCGTCGGTGGCAGGCAGGATGCGCGCGCTTATCCCCAATGCCGATGCCATGCCGGCGGTTGCATCGGTCAGACGTTCTCCCGCGCGGAGACGCCGCGTGCGCTCGACGTTCGTGGCCAGGTCGGCATCTCCGAGCGTGAACCAGGTCGGCGCGCCGAGGCGGTCGAACATCGTGTGCGCCGAGTGGGTGTCGCCGCGGATCCCCCATCCGCGTTCTTCGTCCAGGAGACCGATCAGGGTATAGAGCAGCGCGTCGATGTCCGGGCTGACATGGAGCCCGTGCATCTCCGCATCGTCCCCGACATTGACGATCACGGTCAGTCCCACACCGTCGAGCATCGCGAACCCGTGCGCGAGCTTCGCCCCGCCCGTCCCGCCGGCGAGCAGCGTGACCTTCATCGGTTCAGCCTAGCGCGGGTCGCGCGCGATGGTTCGGCGCCAACCGGATTAGCGTTACGACCGACTTTCCTCCGAAATGAGCCGGTCCCCGGTCGCTCCGCCAATCCAGATGGCCAAACGACCGACGAGACGTCGTTCGTCGGTCATAGCGCTATCTGGGTTGGCCACGGCCGTCCGCGCCGCCTACTCGCCCACGAGGGCGGGCTTGACCTCGGTCATCAGGCGTTCCATCGACTCGGCGTCGTACGGCGGTGGGAACCCGACGATGAAGTGTCTGAACCCGATCCCGAGAAATGGGCGCAGCTTCTCGGCCACCGCCTCCGGTGTCCCGACGAGCTGATCCTTCCACAGCTCGGCCTTCCCGTTGCGCGCGAACATCTCCTTGAACACGCGCTGCGCTTCGGCGGGATCGTCACGGATGATGCAGGTGCCGACGCCGGCGGTGCGCTCGATCTCCGACTCGTCGCGGCCCACCTCCTCGCAGTGGCGGCGCAGGATCTCGTCCTTGCGCCTGACCGTCTCGATCCCGCCTCCCAGGTTGCAGGCATCGGCGTAACGGGCAACGATCCGCAGGGTCTTCTTCTCACCTCCGCCGCCGATGAGGATGGGGAGCCGGTCCTGGACCGGAGGCGGGTCGTTGCGCACCTCGCGGGCGTTGTAGAAGCGGTCGCCCGACGGCTCTTCGCCGTGGAGCATGCCGCCCATGATGCGAACCGCCTCCTCCAACCACCGGAGCCGCTCACCCGGCGAGTCGCCGAACTCGATCCCGAAGGCCCTGTGCTCCGTCTCGAACCAGGCCCCGCCGACGCCCAGCACCGCGCGCCCGTTGCTGATGTGGTCGAGCGTGGTGGCCATCTTGGCCACGAGGGCAGGGTTGCGGAACGTATTGGCACCCACCATGAGGCCGATGGTGGCGCGCTCGGTTCGCTCGGCCCAGGCCGCCAGGGTCAGCCAGCCCTCGAAGATCGGCCCTTCATGAGAACCCACGATCGGATGGAGGTGATCCCATGTCCAGATCGAGTCGAAGCCGAGGCGATCGGCGCGGATGCCGGCTTCGCGCAGCGAGGCCCAATCGGAGTACTGGTTCCACGAGTTGGCGCCGAATTTGATCGATTCGTTTGTCATGCGCCCATGGTAGGCGCTACGCCTTCGGAGCCTCCGCGGGACCGATGCGCACGGTCTGGATGTTGGTGAACTCCCAGATCCCATGCCGGCCCAGCTCGCGGCCATAGCCGCTGCGCTTGACACCGCCCATCGGCATCCGCGGGTCGGATGCAACGAGGCCGTTGACGAATACCGAGCCCGCCTCGATCCGTCGGGCAATGCCCTTTGCCCCTTCGAGGTCTCGCGTCCATACCGCCGCGCCCAGCCCGTACTCGGTGTCGTTGGCGAGCTCGATGGCGTGGTCGGCGTCACGGGCGCGGATGAGCGCAGCAACCGGTCCGAAGGTCTCCTCGCGGAACGCGGGCATCGCGTCCGTCACGCCGTCGAGGATGGTGGGAGCGTAGAAGTAGCCGCGGCCATTGACCCGCTCGCCGCCCACGATCGCCTGGGCGCCCATGCTCCGGGACTCCGCCACCTGGCGCTCGAGCGTATCGCGCAGGTCGAGGCGCGCCAGCGGACCGATGTTCGTGTCACGCGATGTCGGGTCCCCGACGCGCAGGGCGCGGACGGCCTCGCTGAACAGCGCGCCGAACTCGTCGGCGACCGGCTCCTCCACGATGAAGCGCTTGGCCGCTATGCAGCTCTGGCCGTTGTTCTGGTTTCGCGCGCGAGCGGCGGTGCGCGCTGCGTGGTCGAGGTCGGCATCGGCGAGAACGATGAATGGATCCGATCCGCCGAGTTCGAGAACCTGCTTCTTCAGACGCCCCGCGGCAAGCGACGCGATGCGCGCGCCGACCTCGGATGAGCCAGTGAGCGTCACCGCCGCGATGCGTTCGTCGCCGATGAGCCGCTCGGTATCGGCACCCTCGACCAGGATGGTGCGCAGCAGGTCTTCCGGAAAGCCGGCGTCGCGGATGACTTCCTCGGCCGCCAGCGCCGACTGCGGCACGTTCGAGGCGTGCTTGAGGACGATCCCGTTGCCGGCCATGAGCGTCGGCGCTCCGGCGCGAAAGACCTGCCAGAACGGAAAGTTCCACGGCATGATCGCCAGGATGATGCCCAGCGGCTCGTAGGCGACGTAGCTTTCGAGTGATTCGGTGACGACCGGCGCGTCGGCCAGGTACTCGGCGGCGTGATCGGCGTAATGGTCGCAGGCGAGGGCGCACTTCACGACCTCCGCCTCGGCCTCGGTGATCGGCTTGCCCATCTCCGATGTGATGAGGGCGCCATAGCGCCCGGCTCGTTCGTGGAGCAGCTGAGCCGCGCGGCGCATCGGAATGGCCCGCTCCTCGATGGTCATGGCCCGCCACCTGAGCTGCGCGTCCACGACCCGGTCGACCGCCTCGTCCACCTGGTCCACCGACCACGCATCGAACTGGGCGAGCTGCGCCTCGGTGGCCGGGTTGACCGAGGTGATCATGGAAGATTCGCTATTTCGGTCACTCCCGGCATGATGTGCTGCTCATGCTGGTTCTGGCCGAAATATCGGTTCGTGGCCGGCACGGACGCTGCGTCGGAGCGGCGCTCACGCTTATGGGTGACTGATATCTCGGTCATACCCGGCATGACGGCCTGTGCATGCTGGTTCTGGCCGAAATATCGCTTCGGGGCCGGCGCGAAGGCTGCGTCGGAGCGGCGCTCAGGGGTGAGCGGACGCGGTCAGTCATGGCGAATGACCTTCTCGACCCGCATCAGGATGGTCGTGCGCTCCTGCCCGGCGAACTCGTCACCGCTGCTGCCGTATCGGCGCGCAAGGGCCATGATGTCGGCCATCGATCGCTCGCGATCGTCGTCCAGCTCCACGCGGCCCTGGAGCGCGACCCAGGTCAGCTCGTCCTCGAAGCAGAGGCTGACGCGCGGGTCGTTTCTCAGGAAGCGCTCCTTCGCCCGACCCACCTTCGTGTTCATGAGAATCGTGTCGGGATGCGCGGAGTCGAGGTCGAACCACATCACCGACTGGTTCGGCGACCCGTCACCGGTCAGGACGGCGAGAACCGGAAAACGGAGCTCGCGGGTCAGCCATTCGCTGAGGTCGTCGGTGAGCACTCTCTCGACGGTCAGGGCGGGATCGGTCAAGGGAGGAGTCTCCTTCGGGCGGGCAGCGGTGGGGAAGATTGACGCGTTTCGCAGTCTACACTCGGACCCGATGACGACCGCCGAGCTGCTTTCCATCGGCGCCGAGCTGCTGCTCGGCGAAACGGTGGACACGAACGCTGCCTTCCTGGGTCGGGAGCTCGCGTCACTTGGCCTGCCGCTCCATTCCATTCACACGGTGCCGGACGAGCGGGCCGCCCTGGGCGACGCGTTCACCGAGGCGCGCGGCCGCTCTTCGGTCGTGGTGGCAACCGGTGGTCTCGGCCCGACGCACGACGACCTGACCCGGGAAGGCCTCGCCGATGCGCTGGGCGAGGACCTGGCCGAGGACCCCGAGCTGCTCACCGCGATCGAGGAACGCTTTCGCGCCTTCGGACCGATGCCGGCCGCGAACCGCCGCCAGGCGATGCTGGTGCCTTCGGCCGAGTCGCTTCCCAATCCGATCGGATCGGCGCCTGGCTGGTGGGTCGAACGCGACGGCACGATCGTGGTGATCATGCCGGGCGTCCCATCCGAGATGCGTCGCATGTGGAGCGAGCAGGTGCGGCCGCGACTCGCAGCCCGCTTCGCGCTGCCGCCGCTCGCCATCCGCTCCGTCAAGGCGTTCGGGATTGGCGAGTCGGCCATGGCCGAACGACTGGGGGCGCTGCTCACCGATCCGCCCGCGGATGTCGACGCCGGCATTTATGCCCGTGACGACGGCGTCCACGCGCGCTTCTCCACGCGCGGCGACGCGACCGTCCTGGATCGTTGCGTCGAGCGCGCGCTGGCGGCCCTGGGCGATGACGCCTATGGAACCGATGATGATGATCTCGCGAGCGCGGCGCTCTCGCATCTCGGCCAGCTGGGGGTGAAGACCATGGCCAGCTGGGAATCGGAGACGGAAGGGGCGCTGCTCTCGATCCTCAGCATGACCGTCGCGCGAGAAGGCGCCGCGCGCTATCTCGGCGGCGTGCTCGACATGGGCACGCCCGCGGGTCCCCCGGTCGGCGACGCGGTACTCCAGGTTTCGCTCCTGGCGCAGGACGCCAATGGTCGCAGTCGGGTGCGAGTCGCGCTGAGCGGCGGCGTGGCAATGCCTCCGGTTGAGCTGCGCATCCACGGCTCGGGTCCGCAGCGGGCGCGACGTGCTGCATTTGCGGCGCTGAACGCCATCCGGGGGCTCAGCCCCAGCGGCCGATGAGCCTGACCGCCGCGGGTCGAATCTCGAATGTCCACGACGCGCGGGCTCCCATCACGTCGCCGTCGCATTGGACCGGAATCGCGGTTCCGTCGAGTGAACGCAGCTCGACGCGCCGCGCGTCGGTGCGTTCGGCACGTGGGGTGAGCTTCAGGATCCATCGTGCGGCCTCGACCGCCAGGCGCGCCGCCGGACCGGGATAGACGCGCAGCGCCATGACGCCCGCATCCGGACGCGCGCCGGGGTTGACCCTGAGGCCTCGGCCATAGAAGGGTGTGGTGCCGACCACCAGCAGCTCCATTGGTCCGCGGTGGACGATCCAGTCGTCGGCGCGCACCTCGACCTTCGGAAGGCGCCACAGGTCCGGGATCGATCGAGCAATGGCCGCCGCCCAGCCGGGAAGGCGGCGCGCACCAGAATCGGCATATCGGCCCGCCACGCGAGCATCCCATCCCGCTCCCGCGAAGAGCGCCAGGCGTCCGTCAACCGCCACGAGATCGATCGGGCGAGCATCTCCGCGCACGAGGACCGCGACGAGCGCCTCGGGAGTTCGCGGCAGACGCAGGAGATGGCGCGTAGCGTTGCCGAAGCCAGCCGGAAGGTAGCCGAGGGTCAGTCCCTCCCGACCGGCGGCCACGTTGTAGGCCACTCCCAGGGAGCCGTCTCCGCCGGCGATGACCGCCGTCCCATACCCGTCGATGCGCTCGGCAAGCCAGGCGCTGAGCTCGTCGGCGTCCCGCGTGGCGGTGACGTGGAGATCGGCGCCGAGCGCGCGGCGAGCAAGCTCCACCGCGCGCCGGACGTGATCGGTCCGCGCGCTACCGGCCCCCTCGTTGAGGAAGACGGCAGCGCCCGGAGCCACTACGGCAGCGCTGCCAGGATCTCGGCGGCCTGCGCCTCGGTGCCGGTCAGGAAGTAGACCGTGTCGTCCTTGACATAGATGAATGCCGACCCGGTCGTTGTCCCGGATGGATCCTCGGCCGTCCATACATCCTTGCCGCCGACCGAGGACTCCTCGAGCCCGGAGACATCCCCGGCATCTTCACTGGCTGCCAGGAACTCCTGCTCCAGCCTGTCCTCTGCCACGCCGAGCACGCGGAAGGCGGCCACGCTGAAGCCCTCGCCACCTGTTGCCGATCCACCGAACGCAACAGAGACATCCTCGATGTCGGCATCTGTCGCATCCAGAAATTCCTGGAACGACTCGTCGACGCTCCCGGCCATCATCGGATCATCACCGCGGAAGCTGAGGACCTGGAGCGGCTCGCCACCGACGGTGTCGGGGAAGCGGCCCGCAAGATCGGGGTCTCCATTCGTGTCGAATGACGGAATGGCCCCCGGGGATTCTGACGCCTCTGGCGCCTCGCTGGGCTCGGGGTCCTCGGATGGTGTCGGCTCCTCAGTCGCAGCCGGCGGGGATGCCGATGCCGTTTGGCTCGCCTCACCGCTCGAGCACGCCACGACGACGAGCGCCAACAGCGCGATGAGCAGGATCGAAATACGCTTCAAGAGTGCTCTCCTATGGGAATGCAGCCCGAGCAGGATAGCGGCACAAGCGCACATCGCCCACCACCCGATGGATCGGTCAGCTCCAGGGGGCCCGCTGTGACGCCGATCTTCTGCCGTACCTTCGACGGCCTCGATCCATCGAGGACATCGCGCCGGGGGGCAATGCCGCGCGCGTGCCGACTGAGCGTCAGGTCTGGCTGAGGAGCGAACCCGTCGGCGCGCGCTTCAGGAATCGACCGTCGCCCGCGGCGCCGAGCCATTCGTCCCCGTCCACGACTACCTTGCCACGTGACAGGACGATCTCGGCCCGGCCGGTCACCTCGCGACCCTCGTAGCACGAGTAGTCGACGTCCATGTGGTGCGTGTCCGCGCTGATCGTGTGCTTTGCGACGGGATCGTAGATGACGACGTCCGCATCGGCTCCAGCCGCGACGACGCCCTTGCGTCCCGAGAGTCCGAACATGCGGGCCGGTGCGGCGCTGATCACCTCGACCCAGCGGTTCGGGGTCAGGTATCCATCGACCACCCCGCCGGAGTGGAGCAGATTGACGCGGTCCTCGACTCCGGGCAGGCCGTTCGGCACCTTGCGGAAGTCGCCCTGGCCGAGATCCTTCTGGCCATGGAAGTCGAACGGGCAGTGATCGGTCGAGACGACCTGGAGGTCATCCTTGGCGAGACCCTTCCAGAGCTCGGCGGCATGATCCGCGGGGCGTAGCGGCGGCGAGCACACGAACTTGGCGCCCTCGAAACCATTGCCCATGTCTTCGAGGGTGAGGAACAGGTACTGTGGACAGGTCTCGGCGTAGGCCGGCAGCCCCTCGTCGCGGGCACGCCGCACCTCATTGAGCGCGTCGATCGCGCTCAGGTGCACGATGTAGACCGGCACGCCCGCCACCTGTGCCAGGCGAATGACCCGGTTGGTCGCCTCCCCCTCCATGACCGGGGAGCGCGACGTGCCGTGGTAGTAGGGGTCGGTGTTGCCGGCCGCGACGTTCTGCGCTGCCACCACGTCGATCGCCATACCGTTCTCCGCGTGCATGAGGATCAAGCCGCCGTTCTTCGCGGTCTGCTGCATGGCGCGGAAGATGGCGCCGTCGTCGGAGTAGAAGACGCCGGGATAGGCGGTGAACAGCTTGAAGTCGGTGACGCCCTCGTCGACGAGGGTGTCCATTTCCGCGAGCGTCTCGTCGGTGACGTCTGACATTATCATGTGGAAGCCATAGTCAATACATGCGTTGCCTTCCGCCTTGGCGTGCCATGTATCGAGACCCTCGCGCAGCGACTTGCCCTTGGACTGCACCGCGAAGTCGATGATCGTGGTTGTGCCGCCGAACGCCGCCGCCCGGGTGCCCGTCTCGAAGGTGTCCTTGGCGAACGTTCCGCCGAACGGCAGCTCCATGTGCGTGTGCACGTCGATAGCGCCGGGGATGACGAGC
>JACDBZ010000071.1 GCA_013694645.1 Chloroflexota bacterium | reverse complement strand
CCTCGCGGGCAGCCTGTTCTGCCGCCGCGCGGCGTGCGGCCTCCTCGGCGGCGCGACGCTTCGCCTCTTCAATGGCGGCCTGCTGTGCGGAAGCTTGCGCCGTGAGCTGCTGCGCGAGCCGCTCGGCAGCAGCAGCAGCCTCCTCGTTGTCGGCGACCTGCTGCTCCACGTTGCCCTTGGCCTCGAGCGTGGCGTTCAGCGAGGCCTCCTGCTCGGCGCGCTTGCGATCCGCGGCGACGCGCAGCTCGCCGAGCTGTGCTTCGAGGACGGTCAACTCATCTCGGCGAGCCGTGAGGCTCGCCTCCTGGTCGCGCGCCACGGCGCGCGCATCGGCGAGAGCACGGCGACCGTCCTTGAGCGTCTCGCGACGAGTCTCGAGCTCCTCGCGAATGCCACGGATGTCCTCGGCGAGGATGGTGTCCTGGTCCGAGACGCTCATGAGGTAACCGACCTGGGTCGATGCCTGATCGAGTGAGTCCGCGGACAGGAGCACCTCGAGCAGCGAGGTCTGGCTGCGCTCGTAGGCCGATCGGAGGTGATCCTCGAGCAGGCTTTCGCGCTCCTCCAGGTCCTTCGTGCGGCGATTGATGTCGGCCGCCAGCGCGATCAGCTCGGCATCGAGCGCCTCGATCTGGAGGTGCAGCTCGGCGATGCGGCCCTCGATCTCCGTGATCTGGACACGCACCTGCTCCAGCAGACCGGCGACTCGATCGTACTCGGCCGTGACCGCCTCGAGCTCGGCGCGTGCCAGGTCGAGCTTGGTGTCGAGGTCTGCTGACGTGCGCTCCAGCTGCGACAGCTCGGATCGCTGACGTTCCAGGGTAGCCGCCAGTGACTGCTGCGCCGACTGTGCGTCTGCGAGCTGTGCGCGGGTTTCGGCCAGTTGGGCCTCGGGATCAGCGGCAAGGGCCGAGCCGCTGGGCTGAGTTGTGACGACGCTCCATCCAACCGTCAGCAGGGCGACGAACGTGACGGCGAGATGAGACCGCCGCCTCATCGAGCGGTGATCCGAGTCTGCAATTTGCCCTTGAGCCCCGTAGCGAGAGTTGGTCGGGGCAATGGTGCCCGATGCCTGGAGGCACCGGTACGGACCCAAAGGTACTACACCTCGATGGTCCCGCGCGACCCTGACGCTGCCCGGGGCTGGCTAGTAGTCGTCGTTGCGCCTGCTCAATCTGCCGACGACCAGGCCAACAGCGGCGCCCAGGCCGAGCACGATCCATCGCGAGACTCCCCGCCTGGGTGCCGGTGCCGGTGCGGGGCGAACCGCCTGGGCCACCATCACCGGAAGAAAGCGTGGGTCGGCGACCATCGTCGGTCCGACCTCGTCCTCGAGCGCGCTGGCTCGGGCGAACTCCGCGCCGAGCAGCACGATCACACTTGCGAAGTACAGGAAGACCAGCAGGGTGATGCCGGTCGAGATCGGTCCGAAGGCGCTCTCGTAATTGGCCACGCTGGTGGCATACCAGGTGAATCCGAAGCGCAGGACGGTCCACAGCAGTGCCGCGACCACCGCGCCGGGCAGGACCTCGCGCCAGGTGATCGGCCGGTTGGGCACCACCTTGTAGATGACCCAGAACGCGAGGAAGATCAGGAAGATCGGAAGCAGCAGGCCGATCAGCCAGACCGCGGTCCCGCCGCCCGGCACGCGGGTCAGCATATCCGCGGCCGCCTCCTGCAGGATGCCGGTCACGATCCCGATGACGATCGAGCTCACCGCAAGCACGCCGGTGATCGCCATCAGGAGCAGGCCGACCAGCTTGTCCTTGAGGAACGGGCGCGGCGGCGCGTTCTCGAAGACGCGGCTGATCCCGGTCGAAAGCGCAGAGAAGATGCCCAGCCCGCTCCACAGCAGGAACCCGAAGCCGATGATCGTCATGCTGCCGCGCGAATTGATGGCCGAGTCGATCACCCCGGTGATCGTCGCCGTGTCGAGTGGCGTGCCGGAACGAACCTGCTCGATCACGAAATCGCGCGCGGCGCCGTCGCCCAGCACGAACGAGCCGAGCACGATGGCCAGCACGAGGAGCTGAAAGATCGAGAGCACGCCGAAATAGGCCATGCTCCCGGCATACTGGAGCGCCTCGTGACCCAGGAATCCCCCGACGGCGCGGCGGGAGATGCGCGTCATCCGATGACGCATGCTCCAGTCGTCGAGGGTCCCGACCAGGCGCTTGACCCGCTCGATCATCGGTTCACCTGCCCCGCAAGGGGCGTGCCTTGAAGGTGGCGCTACCCTTGCGCCGATGGCACGCGGCGAATCCGAGACCCTGACCCTCGATGGTCATGAAGTCACGATCAGCAACCCCGGCAAGATCTTCTTCGCCGATGCGGGCATCACCAAGATCGACCTGGTTCGTTATTACCTCGCCGTTGCTGATGGCGCCCTGCTCGGCGTTCGAGATCGGCCGATGGCGCTGAAGCGCTTCGTCGACGGAGCCGGCGGTGATGCCTTCTTCCAGAAGCGAGCGCCGAAATCGGTCCCCTCATTCGTACGGACCGTCGAGCTCTCGTTTCCCTCCGGCCGGACCGCTGACGAGGTGGTCGTGGACAATCTCGCGGCCCTGGCCTGGGTTGTGAACCTCGGCTGTATTGACCTGAACCCACACCCCGTTCGATCCGGGGACCTCGAGCATCCCGATGAGCTACGGGTGGATCTCGATCCCGGCCCGGGGGTTGCGTGGGCGGATGTGCGGAGCGTGGCGCTCGTGGTTCGCGAGGTCCTCGAGGAGCTCGGCTACACCGCGTGGCCCAAGACCTCGGGCTCGCGCGGGATTCACATCTACGTGCGGATCGCTCCCGAGTGGCCGTTCGGCGACGTCCGACGAGCGGCGCTTGCCCTGGCGCGCGAGGTGGAGCGACGAGCGCCGTCGATCGCCACCTCGAAGTGGTGGAAAGAGGAGCGCCACGGCGTGTTTCTCGACTACAACCAGAACGCCAAGGACCGGACCGTCGCGTCGGTGTACTCCGTGCGACCGCGTCCCGATGCCACCGTCAGCGCGCCACTCACCTGGGACGAGCTTTCAACCGCCGAGCTCGGCGACTTCACTCTTCGATCCGTGCCTGCACGGTACGCCCGTGTGGGAGACGTGGGAGCCAGGATTGACGTCCGTGCCTTTTCATTGGAGCCGCTGCTGGACCTCGTAGCCCGGCACGAGGCCGAGGGGCTCGGCGACGCGCCGTGGCCACCGCACTACGCCAAGCAGGCGGGCGAGCCACCGCGGGTGCAGCCTTCCAAGCGACGGGAGCCACCATCAACGTCAGTCCCTGATCCGACCGCCCCGCGTGGCCGAGCCGGCTCCGTTTCGCCTGCTCGTCCATCCGCGCCCGCCCGCAACGCCGACGGCACCGTCCCGCCCACCGGCCGCCGCCGCTCTTCTCAGCCCCTGCTCGTGATTTCGCAGGCTGCGGACAAAGCCGATGCGCTCGCCGGACTCGACCGCTGGCGCGAGCGGCACCCGGAGGCCGCCGCGTCCATCCACGATCCGGAGGATCTCCTGGTGGACGCCATGCGCGGTCGCTACAAGGTGTGGTGGCGCGTGCGTGTGAACCTGCGCAATGTCCCGGTCGAACTGCGGCCCGCGGCTGAGCCACCCGACCCGGACTACGACCCCTGGACGGATTAGTCCCGTCGGTTCCCCGCGGGGTGGTGACGCCGTCAGTTCATTCATCTGGCGGATAAGTGACGGCGCGAACGCCCGACGCCCCGTCAGGTATGCGTCTCGTGCATGAGAATGGGTTCGGGTGAACGGCTGAGCGGGTCATTCGTGCGGCGAGGTATTCACCCAGAGACTATGTGACGGGCGGATGCCGCATCCGGTCGCCAACGACCCCACGAGAGAATAAGTTGACGGTAAGGCCGTGGTAATCGCGGCCGTGCACGATGTGCAGATGGAGAGACGCACCATCGTCCGGACGCTGCGAGCCCTTCGACGACGCAAGAGCTGGTCGCAGCGCAAGCTGGGGCGCGATCTGGGGATCTCACAGGCGCAGATGAGCCGCCGCGAGCGTGGCGCCCTCGAACGATGCACCATTCCAGCCCTGGACCGATGGTCGACCGCTCTCGGTGCGCACCTCACCCTCGACCTGCGCGTGGATGGCGAACGCCCGCTCGCCGATGCCCGACACGCCGAACTGCAGAACTGGCTGGCCAGCGTGCTGCGCCGCGCAGCCTGGATGGTCGACGCGGAGGTCAGCTTCAATCATTACGGTGACCGCGGACGCATCGACATCCTGGCCTTCGATCCGATGCTCCGTTGCCTGCTGGTTGTCGAGATCAAGACGCGGTTCGTCGATGCGCAGGACGTGCTCGGGCGGCTCGACGTCAAGCGCCGTGTCGCTCCGAAGCTGGCGGCGGAACGAGGATGGTCTGCCACCATGACGGTGCCCGCCCTTGTCTTTCGCGAAGACAGCACCACCCGGCGACGAATCGCCTCGTACGAAGCACTGTT
>JACDBZ010000032.1 GCA_013694645.1 Chloroflexota bacterium | reverse complement strand
CCTCTCCGGGGATGAGAATCCGACAGGATCGCTCGTCGCGCTCTATCAGTACCTATCAGACGATGCGGCGCCAGGACTCCTCGCGCGCCGCATCGGCGCGTCGATAGGACTCGGCCAGGATGGTGATCGGGTGGACGGTGGGGACGCCCGACGACTGCTCAATCTGCCAGCGGCAGGTCTCGGAGTCGCAGGCGGCGCGCGCCGCTCCCGACGCTCGAACCGCAGCGAAGAGCGGCGCACCGACGTCCTGCGCGATCTGCCAGCGCTCGACCTTCAGGCCGTAGGTGCCGGCGGCGCCGCAGCAATCGTGGTCGGAATCGACCGCCCGCAGTCCGGGCACCAGCGCGAACAGGTCCATCGCCGGTGTCCCGATCCCGTGCGACTTCAGCTGACAGGGCGGGTGGTACGGCAGCGGCTCATCGATCGGCGCGAAACCGACATCCAGCTCGCCACGGTCGTGGAGATCGAGCAGCAGCTCGCAGATGTCCCAGGTCGCATCGGCCACGGCGGCGGCATCGGCGTCGGAGATGTCGAGCATCTCGCGGTATTCGGCCTTGAGCGCGTGGGTGCAGGAGGTGGAGGTGCCCACGATCCGGTAGCCGGCGCGCGCGAACTCCGCCAGCGACGAGAGATTGCGGCGCGCCTTGGTGCGAGCCTGCTCGTAGAGGCCGTTCGAGATGAACGGCAGGCCGCAGCATTGCTGGCGCGGCACAATGACACTGAACCCGTTGCGCTCCAGGATCTCGACCGCGTCCCGCCCCAGATCGGGCTCGAAGGCATTCACCGCGCAGCCATGGAAGTAGACCACCGTGCGCTCGGGATCCGCCGTTGCCGGCAGGGTGGTGGCACCGCCCCGACGCTTCCACCACGAGTCAAACGTGCGGCGCGCGAACGTGGTCAACGGACCCCGCCGGTGCACACCAAGCACCTTCTCCCCCATCCAGCGGGCCATGCGGTTCTTCAGACCGATGTTGGCCAGGGGCGCCAATGGCACGCCGAAACGAGCGATCAGGTCGGTGTCGCTGATGATCCGATTGCGCAGGCTGGAGCCACGCTCGTCGACGATCGCGGCGCGCGCGCGGTTGTTGGTCTCGGCGATCAGCACACCGGCCGGGCAGGCGCGGGTGCAGATCCCGCAGCCAGAGCAGAGGTCGACGCTGCGATCCGGCGCGTCCGGGCCAACTCCGGGGGCGCGGAAGCGTTGCGCCTGCGGACCCACGTATTTCGGACCGGGAAACTCGTCGGTCACGCGGGCGACCGGGCAGACGGTGGTGCACACGTTGCACTTGATACACAGGTCGGTGCTGAACGGAGGAAACTCCCGGGCGGCCGCATCGTGAACGGTCACGCGGCCACCGCGCGGTCGCCCGCCACGGATCGGACGGCACGACGCGCGCTCGCGAGCGCCACGCCGTCGCCGCAGCGCTCGTCGAGGTAGTGCATGCCCGGAAGCCCGGAGCCGATCACCCGCACGTTCTCCAGCTCGAACGGTGCAAGGTCATCACCCACCTCGATCCCCGCCGTCTCAAGCGGATGCAGGTGCAGCGGGTCGTCGCTGAACCAGCGCTCGCGTGGGGGCGCGCTTACCGGGAGGCCAAAGACGCGCTCGACCAACGTCCCGTCGTGCTGTGCACGTATCCCCGCCCCGCCGATGCCGCCGGTGGCAAGCACGAAGGCGTCGCCAGCGATGCGCAGCGTGCGGGAGGCGGCCTCGGTGTGGATCGCGATGATCCGGTTGCCGGTGCGCTCGACCCGGACCACGTCGAAGCCGATCTGGACGCGCCCGCCCGCCGCCAGGATGCGCCGACGAAGGGCATCGAACAGCCGGATGCCAGGCACCGATGGCGGCAGGCTCACCATCTCGAAGACTGGATGGCCCAGCCTGCGCTCCGCCTCGGCATGCACGTCGGCGTGCTGGTCGAGGCCGAGGACCGCCGGCATGCCGATCCGCCACGCCCCCGCCGGAAGCACATCGGTGATGGCCGAAAACGCACGCGTCCGCCAGGCCGGACCGTCGAAGAGCCTGGCGAGGACCTGGGGTGCGATGTTGTGCAGTCGACCCAGTCCCGGCAGCTCGACCTCCACCGCCCCGACCTCGGCCGGCCCCTCCGGCCAGGCGGCATGCCGAAGGTTGCGCGCCGCGTAGGGCGCCCACGCATCTCGATAGCGCCCGAATCCGACCAGGAGCAGCCGAGTGCCGGCCCACGGCTCGAGTGCGGCCGCCTGGGCGGCTGGAAGGATCGCGGCCGGCCGTAGCGAGCCGATCGAGGTGGGAAGCGGGATGAGCGGAGCGTCCAGCGAGCCCGCGTAACGGAGGCCCTCCGCCGCCATGCGTGCCCGGTGCGCAACCGCCGCCGCCTCCAGATCGGCGGCGAGGCTGCGATAGGGATGGCCGTCGATGGCCGCGAGCGTGTGCACGCCGTCGCGGACCGTGCTCGCGCCGGCTGGGGCAGCAAGGTCCAGCCCACCGTGCGTCCAGTGCGTTGTCGCCATGCCTTTGGCCGCCAGGAAGACGCGTGCCCCGCGTTCGGCGAGCTCGGCCGCGCATGAGAGGCCTGACAGGCCGGCGCCGATCACGACAACGTCAGCGCGCGGCATGACCGACCCCTGATACCCGCGGCGGCGTATCGGCGAGATCGCCGACGGCCAGCGTTCCCCTGAAGATGCCGGCCGTGAGCCACAGCTCCGCCAGCTGGTCGCCCCACGCGATCGATCGAGTGCCTCGGAACCGCTCCGCCATGAACCCGCGCAGCGACGCGTTCGCCGCACCCTCCCCCCGAGCATCGAGGATGGCGGCGGCGCGCGGCATGCAGAAGGCGCCCTGGCACGGTCCCATCCCGAGGCGCGTCGTGCGTCGAAGGTCGTCCAGGGACGAGTCGCCGCGCTCGTCGAGAGCGTGGTCCAGCCGCCGCTGCGTGACGAGCTCGCACTCGCAGACCAGCTCGGCGTTGCCGCCGCCCTCGGCCTCGAGCCCCGCGAGACGATCGCCCAGCCAGTACGGCGTGCCGGTGGCAGGTGACGGCAGCGGCTCGTCCGCCGTCCGACACGGCGAGTCGACTCCCAGCGAGACCGCCACCGCGTCCACCGTATCGCGCGCCATCAGCCGGTAGGTGGTGAGCTTGCCGCCGACGATGCTCCAGAAGCCGTTGATCCCCTCGCGCGACCCGTGGTCGATGACGTGGTGGGCGCGGCTGATCTCGCGCGATTCGTCGTGCTGCTGCTCGCCGAGATCGGAGGTGTCGTAGAGCGGTCGCGACCCGGCATATGCGCGCAGAACGCGTGCGTTGCTGATGCCCGGGACGAGGCGCTCGCCGTCGCGGAGCAGTGCGTCGACCTCGTCGCGGGTGACGTGGGCGTCGTCGGGATCGGGCACCGTGATGTCGGTGGTGCCGAGGATGCAGACCGTATGCACCGGCACCAGGATGTCTCCGTCGCCCGGCGGCGCCAGCCGGTTGACGACCGCCGTCGTCATGCGCCGGTTGAAGATGAGCATCGAGCCCTTGCCGGGGCTCATCGCGAGCGCCGCACCCGCCAGGGCCGCCACCTTGCCGGCCCACGCCCCGGCGGCTGAGACAACGGCGCGACACGCGATCATCGCTTCCTCACCGCTTCGCTCGTCCCGCACCCGTACAGCCGTGACCGCACCATCGGTCGAGCGCTCGAAGCCGATGACGGCCCGGTAGCGCCACGCCTCGGCGCCATGCTCACGAGCGCTCGCCAGGTTGGCATCCACGAGCTCCCATGGCTCGAGTGAGGCGTCTGGCACGCGGTACGCGGCACGAATCTCCCGGCTCAGGAGCGGTTCGGCGCGGAAGAGATCGTCGAGTTGCACCGGCTCAGCCTCGATGCCGGCCGCGGCGCAGGCCGCAGGGAAGCGATCGAGATAGTCATCGGGGTCGTCCGGGGTGGCGACGAAGTAGCCACCGGTCGGCTCGATCGTTGCCGGTGCGATCCGGCGCAGGACCGCGTTCTCCTCGATGCA
>JACDBZ010000021.1 GCA_013694645.1 Chloroflexota bacterium | reverse complement strand
CTTGCGTGAGGCGCCAGGGCCTCCCCGATGAAAACGATCGATCCCGCCACGTACGCCCATGCCGCTGCGTTGGCGCCCATGGCGAGGCCCACAAGCGCGATCGCGAGGACGAGCAGCACGGAGAAGGGCAGGTTCTCCAGCAACGACGTGGCCACCCAGCCGCCGATCAGCGCCGTCGCGCCCCCGACCAGCGCGCCGGCCACGGCCGTGCGGTCCAGTCTCAGCCATCTCATCGTCGCTTCCCGCTCCGGGCGGCGGCACGGCGTGCCCGGACGAGGCGCTCACGCGCCGCGGCGATGCGTCGCCAGGGACCATGCACCCGCCTCGGATCG
Organism: Chloroflexota bacterium; assembly: GCA_013694645.1. Classification (GTDB taxonomy): domain Bacteria; phylum Chloroflexota; class Limnocylindria; order QHBO01; family QHBO01; genus JACDBZ01. The sequence continues at coordinate 11,985 of JACDBZ010000021.1, read as the reverse complement.
AGAGACTCCGGATGCTCGCCGCGGGCAATCTCGGCAAGCAGGTTCGAAGCCCGATCCAGCTGTCCGGCCTCCGTCAGGAGCTGAGTCAGGCTGAACCAACGACCCGGCTCGACGACGGGCGTCGCCATGACGCGCTCGACCAGCTCGGCCGCTCGCCCTCCATGGCCGGCTCGGCGGTGCGCAACGATCGCCGCGCGGTAGTCGGTGAAGCTCGGATCGATCTCCAACGACTCGAGAAAGTTGAGGAGGAACTCGGCGTTCTCCGCCCGACGGTCCGCGGGCCCTCGCCGGACGTGCGCGTCGCGATACTCACGAAGCAGGACGCGCAGCTCGCGTTCCGCCCAGCGACGCTGTGATGACCCCGGCCGCTCACGCTCTGCGATCTGTCGCAGCTGAATGGCTCCGCGCAGTTCCTCTCCGGCCGATAGATACGCATCACGCAGGTTGGCGTCGACGATCTCCGCGAAGGGCGGATGCTGCGCCACGATGCGCTCGAGGATGCCCAGCAGATCGTCGATCCGGCCGCGCTCGGCGTAGTGCCGCGCGGCGAAACGGAGCCAGTAGCGCTCACTGTGGTCACGCCAGTCCTCGCCCGCGATGTGGTTCTCGACGATCCAGCGATCCTGCGCACTCGGTCCGGCAAGGAATACCTCGGCCGGCACCCGGAAGCCTCCGGCCGAGCGCAGGTGCGGCTGATGCCACGGACTCGGGACGCCGGGCTCGGAGCGCACGACACGGTGCGGGCGGATGGTGCGCGCCGCCTCGCCCATGTCGAGCGGCCACTCCAGGGTCTCGGCCCGGCCAGCCTCGAGGGCGTGATCGTAGTGGAGCCGCCGGAGCGGATCCCGAAGCTCTGCCCACGCTCGATTGAGGGTGGATGTTCGTCGGGTGGCGATCTCGGACGACGGCGCTCGATCCGGATGGTGCCGGAGAACGGCGGCCCGAAACGCGGCGCGCAATTGCGCGCTCGAGGCCGACGGGTCGGCCCCGAGGACCTCGTAGTAGTCCCGGACTTCGGTGCGAGCGGGCGGCGCGGTCGTGGACATCCGATCGAGTCTAGGCGACGTTCGACCGCCTCTGCAGTTCGCTATGCTGCCCCAATGCCTCCCAAGCCTGGAACCGGGCAGGCCCGGGCCGGCCACCTCCTCATCATCGGCGGCGCCGAGGACAAGCTGCGACAGCGCCAGATCCTGACCCGCTTCGTCGCGCTGGCCGGTGGCAGCGATGCGCGCATCGTGATCATCTCGACCGCCTCCTCGCTCGGGGACGAGGCGACACAGCTGTATCTGTCACTCTTCCGGCAGATGGGGATCGGCGACGTGCGCGGCATGCGCCCGCTCGTGCGCGAGGACGCAAACGACCGCCGCCTCGTCTCCCAGCTCGACGATGCAACGGCCATCTTCATGACCGGCGGTAACCAGCTCCGGCTGTCGAGCGTGATCGGTGGCACGCTGCTCGGGAAGGCGCTCCTCGAGCGTCACAGGCACGGCGCAATGATCGCCGGAACCAGCGCGGGCGCATCGGCGATTGCCAGCTACATGGTCGCCTTCGGGACCGGCGGCGCCACCCCCAAGCAGCGGATGACCCAGATGAGTGCCGGGCTGGGCCTGCTGCCCGACGTGCTGATCGACCAGCACTTCGAGCAGCGCAACCGGTTCGGTCGCCTCCTCGCACTGGTGGCGCAGTCGCCGGCGCTGCTGGGCATCGGCATCGACGAGGACACCGCGGCGCTCGTCAGTCCCAAGGGGATCCTCGAGGTGCTCGGCAAGGGCTCGGTCACCATCATCGATCCGGCGCACATCCAGACCGACGCCTACGAGGTGAAGCGCCACCGACCGATCATGGTCTCGGGGGTGACCCTGCATTCGCTGCCGTCGGGGTATCGGTTCGACATCCGCAAGCGCAAGCTGATGGCTCCCCTGCGGCCGGTGAGCGCCACCGACAGGGAGCTGGCCAGCCTCCAGGCGGCGACAAACCACACCCGACGGCTGATCCGGCGCATCGCCGCCGAAGGAGCGGATGACACCTACCCGGAGCGGGCGCGCAGGCGCGCCCACCGGGCCAGTCGAATGGATGTGGAGGCGAGCGAGTGACGGCACCGTCCGGACGCTCGGCGCGCGCCAGACGTGCGGTCGCCGGGGCACCGGCCGGCGCGGTGCCGCGAGCCGAGCTGAAGGTCGTCGAAACCCGCGTCTACCGGGGACCGAACTACTGGAATTACGACCCCGCGATCAAGCTGGTCGTCGATCTGGGCGTACTGGAGCACTTCCCGACCAGCACGATCCCCGGGTTCGTCACCGCGCTGCTCGAGATGCTGCCCGGCGTGGGGCAGCACACCTGCGGTACCGGCAAGGTGGGCGGTTTCAAGGCGAGGTTGCGTGACGGGACCTGGGTCGGCCATGTCGCCGAGCACATCGCGCTCCAGCTCCAGCGTGAGGCCGGCAATGAGGTCGGTCGCGGCAAGACACGCGGCACCGGCGAGCCCGGACGCTATCACGTCGTTTACGCATACGGCGAGGAGTCGGTCGGGCTGGCGGCGGGCAAGCTGGCCGTCCGCCTGGTCAATCACCTGGTCGAGGCCGAGCCCGGCTTCGACTTCGGCGCCGAGCTCGAAGCCCTCATCCTTCTCTCCGAGCGAACCGCGTTCGGACCGTCGACGCAGGCGATCCTCGACGAGGCACTGCTCCGCGACATCCCCTTCATCCGTCTGAACGATCAGTCACTCATTCAGCTCGGACACGGGATCCACCAGAAGCGCATCAGGGCCACGATGACCAGCGAGACCGGATCGCTCGGCGTCGACATCGCAGGGGACAAGAAGCTCACCAATCGACTGCTGGCGGCGACCGGCGTGCCGGTCCCTCGGGCCCAGCTGGTACGAAGCGAGGATGACGCGGTCAACGCCGCGCGACGCATCGGAACGCCGGTTGCCGTCAAGCCGCTCGACGGCAACCACGGCCGCGGCGTGATGCTGAACCTCGCCGACGAGGAGGCGGTGCGCGCGGGATATCGCGCCGCACGCTCACAGAGCCGCCGGGGCGCCGTGGTGGTCGAGTCGTTCCTGGTCGGGAACGATTATCGGTGCCTCGTCATCGGTGACGTCCTGGCCGCCGTCGCGCAGCGGGTGCCTGCGCACGTGAACGGTGACGGGAAGCACTCTGTGGGCGAGCTGGTCGGAATCACGAACGCAGATCCGCGTCGCGGTATCGGCCACGAGAAGGCGCTCACCCGCATCAAGCTCGACGACGAGGCGATCGGCTACGCCCGTGAACAGGGATTCGAGCTGTCGGATGTGCCGCCGCGTGGCCATCGCGTGTATCTCAAACGCACGGGCAACATGAGCACCGGTGGGATCAGCATCGATCGAACCGAGGAGGCACATCCCGACAACGTCGAGCTCGCCGAGCTGGCTGCGCGGGTCGTCGGCCTCGATATCGCCGGGATCGACCTGATCTGTCCGGACATCGGCGTGCCGGTGCGCGAGACCGGTGGCGGAATCGTCGAGGTCAATGCAGCTCCCGGCTTTCGGATGCACACCCACCCCACCGAGGGCGAGTCGCAGTACGTCGCGAAGCCCGTGATCGACATGCTCTTCCCGCCTGGCGCCGATGCGCGCATCCCGATCGTCGCCGTCACCGGCAGCAATGGCAAGACGACCACGGCTCGCATGATCGCGCACGTCATGAAGAGCATGGGCCGCAAGGTCGGCCTGACCAGCACTGACGGGATCTATGTCGACGGACGGATCGTGCGCCGGTCCGATGCATCAGGCCCAAGGTCCGCCTCGATGGTCCTCCAGAACCCCACGGTCGACTTCGCCGTCTTCGAGGTCGCACGAGGCGGGATCCTGCGCGAGGGGCTGGGCTATCAGCGCAACGATGTGGCGGTGGTGCTGAACGTGACCGGTGACCACCTGGGCCTCGGTGGCATCAACAGCATCAGGCAGCTCGCCGAGGTCAAGCGCGTTCCGGTGGAGGCGGTGCCGCGCGACGGCGTGGCAGTCCTCAACGCCGATGACCCGCTCGTCGTCGCGATGGCGCGCCATTGCTCCGGCTCCGTCATCTACTTCTCGATGGACCCTGAGAACGAGAAGATCAAGTTCCAGGCATCCCGCGGCCGTCGCGCAGTGACCCTCGAGTCCGGCCGCAACGGCGAGATGATCGTGCTGCGCCAGGGCCGCAAGTCGATGTCGCTGGTGTGGACGCATCTGATCCCGGCCACGTTCGAGGGTCGCGCGCGCATGAACGTGCAGAACGCGCTGGCCGCCACGGCGGCCGCCTGGGCCGCGGGCGCCCATCTCCACGACATCCGACAGGGCCTTCGGACCTTCACCACCAGCTACTTCATGGCCCCCGGGCGCCTGAACATGTTCGAGCTCGATGGCTATCGCGTCGTGGTCGACTATGCGCATAACCCGCCCGCGCTTCGCGCCCTCGGCGAGTTCGTGAATCGGCTGACAACGCCGTCGGCCGGGGGCGCCCGCGCACCCGTGACCGGACGACGCATCGGCGTCATCGCCACGGCCGGTGACCGACGGGACGAAGACATCGTGGAGCTCGGCCGAACGGCCGCGAACTACTTCGACGAGATCATCGTGCGGGAGGACGAGAACAACCGCGGGCGGCCACGCGGTGACACCGCGACCCTGATCGAGCAGGGTGTTCGCTCGGCTGAGCCCGAACACTCGCGCGCCGGCTCGGTGACCACGGTCCTGGATGAGCTCGAGGCGACCCGGATGGCACTCGACATCGCAGGCGAGGGCGACGTGGTCGTCGTCTGCGTCGACCACGCAAACCAGGTCTGGAAGGAGCTCCAGCGGAGACAGCACGGCGGCGCCAGCGAAGCCGACGGACTGCGCGCGGTTGTCGGCGTCATGGGTGCGGACGATGAAATCGACATGGATCTGTGAGCAGCATGAACGACGCTCTCAAATGCTGACGAGCTCCCGCAGCCGATCCGTCCCGACCGGCGTGAAGCCCTCGGCGTCGAGCCAGGCGAACAGCTCGGCGCGCTCGACGTGCGCCATGACCGCGCACACGTCGCCGCGTCTCGCACGGGCCACCAGGGTCTCCAGGGCGGCCTGCTCGTTCGGCAGCGCATCGACCTGGCCGCTGTAGCCGCCGTCACGCGCTCCGACGCGGAGCAGCTCGTTCATCTCGTCATTGTCACGACCGCGCAGGTAGTGCCGTTTCTCGGCGATGACGAGGTCATCGGCGGCACCCGCCAGTACGCCGAGCGCGTGCAGGATCTCGTCGGTCCGGTCGCCCGCGGTGCCCAATGCCAGACGCACCTTTCGGCGTCGCGCCACCGCGCGCGCAACGTCCATGAGGCCGGCCAGGCCCGCCTCGTTGTGAGCGAAGTCCACGAGGGCGAACACGCCGCGCCGCTCGTACAGGTTGAGGCGCCCGGGGTTCGCGGCCGCGTCCTGCGCGAACGTTCTGAGCCCGCGCCGGATGCGTGCCGCAGAAATGCCGAGCGCGTCACAGGCGGCCGCCGCCGCGAGCGCGTTGGCGATGTTGTATCGCGACAGGCCGGCGACGGTGACGGGCAGCTCATCGGCAGCGGCCAGGCGTCTCGGGCGGCGTCCGGCGCCACGAAGAACGAGCATTCCCCGGTCGAGCACGGCCGCGCGTCCCCCGCCATCGAGGACGCGCTCCACCCGCGCCGAGCGCGGCTCCATGCTGAACGCGTAGAGATTGGCCCGAGTCTTCCGGTGCATGGCCCAGGCGCGATCGTCATCGGCGTTGAGGACGGCCCACCCGCCGCGCCGAGTGATGCGCGCGACCACGCCCTTGACCTCGGCGAGCTCGTCGACGGTGTCGATGCCCTGGAGGCCGAGATGATCGGCGCTGACGTTGGTGATCACGCTGACATCATTTGCGGCGTAACCGATGCCGCGAAGCAGGATGCCGCCACGTGCCGTTTCGAGGACCGCGAGGTCGAGCCCCGGCTCGGCCAGCACCCGACCTGCGCCACCGAAGCCGGTCCAGTCTCCGGCCTCGACCAGCTCGCCTCGGACGAAGATGCCGTCCGAGTTCGTCATCCCGACGTTCATCCCGGATTCCGACGCAACGTGCGCAATGAGCCGCGTCGTCGTGCTCTTCCCGTTGGTACCGGTGACCGCCACGATCGGTATCCGCGCCCTGGGCAGGTGCGCGAGCGGACCGTGAGCCGTCGCGCGCAACCCCGCCAGCTCGCGTCGATCTGTCGATCGCCCGAGCGCGAGCCGGGCAGCAGCGGAACCGATCACCTGGGACACCGTGCGACGTCGCCATACGAAGGCGACGGCAGACCGCCGTCGGTCGGCGGAGCGCCGCGTGGTCAGGCGCGGCTCGGGCAGATGGAGGGCGTTGTGCAGGCGTCTGATGGCGAGCGCCGCGCTCGCGGCGACCTCGTCGGCGTCGCCGGGATGCTCACCCGAGAATTCAAGCTTGACGGCCGGCCGCGTGAAGAAGCGGTTCGGGCCGTCGAGCACGCGCAGTTCGACCAGCTCGACGCCGGATTTCGCAGCTTCGGGACCGTGTGGCATGGGCGTGAGTATATTGATCGACATGCCCGACCTGCTCGCGCTGCGCGGCATCATCGACATGCGTCTGCCGCGCTTTCTCGCCGATCTCGAGTTCCTCGTGAACATCGACTGCGGCTCCTACACGCCCGACGGCGTCAACCGGGTTGCCGACGTGGTGGCAGATGCACTCGGCGAGCTCGGCGCGCAGGTCGATCGGATGCGCCACGAACCATCCAATGGCCAGCAACAGCTCGGGGACGTCGTCATCGGCCGCATCGCGGGTGGCGGCGGGCCGCGGCTGATGCTCATTGGCCACATGGACACGGTCTTCGATCCGGGGACGGCCGCCGCGCGGCCGTATCGGTCCAGTCATGACCGAGCGACCGGTCCGGGGGTGACCGATATGAAGGCCGGGCTGCTGTCGGGACTGCATGCCATCGCGGCACTGCACGAGCTCGGCGAGCGGCCCTCGATCACCTTCGTCGCCAACCCTGACGAGGAGATCGGCTCTCCGTTCAGCACCTCGATCATCCGGGAGCTGGCTCCGCAGCACGACGCCGTGCTGGTGTTGGAATGCGCGCGCGCCAACGGCGACATCGTGAGCGCGCGCAAGGGTATCGCGGACTACCACCTCGAGCTGGTGGGCCGCGCGGCCCACGCCGGTGTCGAGCCCGAGAAGGGCCGATCCGCCATCCTCGAGGCTGCCCACCAGGTGCTTGCCATGCACGCGGTGAATGGCAGATGGCCCTCCGTGACCCTGAACGCCGGCGTCATCCACGGTGGCACGCGGCCGAACGTCGTCCCGGAACGCTGCGAGCTCCAGGTCGATCTGCGCGCGGCCACGGTCGATGCCTTCCGGGCGGCATCGGCTGAGGTCGAGCGGCTGGCGGGCTCGCCGACCGTCGAGGGCGTGAACGTTGATCTGCGATTGATCGCCGGACATCCACCCATGGAGAAGAGCGAGGCGTCCGCGCGAATGGTGGGCCTCGCGGTCATCATCGCGGCCGATCTGGGTTTCGAGCTCCATGACGCAGCCACCGGCGGTGCGTCAGATGCGAACACGACGGCGGCGCTCGGGATCCCAACACTCGATGGCCTGGGACCAGTCGGGGGCGACGACCACTCGGTGGACGAATGGCTTGACCTGGCCAGCGTCGTTCCACGCACGACGCTGCTGGCCGGCCTGATCGCGCGGATCGGCCAGGCTCAATAGCGCGCTCCTCGCCGCATATATATCTATATACTCCCTGGCATGACAGCCAAGAGAGTCCTGATCTCGATCGACGAGCGCCTCCTGGCACGCATCGACCAGGCGTGCGCACGCAACGGATTCAAGCGCAGCACCTACCTCGCCCAGCTCGCGGAGCGCGACCTTCATGCAGCGGGCGGACCCGGCACGACCCCCACCGCCCGCTCCGCACTTGCCGCACTGGATGCGCTCCTGCGCGATCCCACTTCATGAGAAGGGTCGTCCTCGACGCGTCGGCGCTGCTCACCTGGTTTGGCCCCGATGCCTCCCGCGGCCGCCTGCGTTCGGAATATGAGCACGGGCTTCTCGGCGTGGTCGCACCTCGGCAGCTGACCACGCATCTGCTCACCGCCCTGGCCGCCGCTCGCGGTTGGCCCGCTGATCGGCTTGTGCGCGTCGCCGCTGAGGTGGAGCGCCTCGGCTTCGAGTTCCGCGAGCCGCCGATGGACGAGGTGGCGGAATGGGTTGCACGCGGCCTGACGGCCGGTCAGGCAGGGTACGCCGCGCTCGCGTCGAGCCTGGACCTTCCGCTCATTACCGCTGATCCCGAGCTTCTGCGCATGGCCGGCACCGTCGCCCGCGCCACCACGGACGGCTGACGAGGGCACCGCGATCCGCGAGCGCTCCTGTCGCCTCCGCTAGAATGCTCCCCCGTGACCGATGACTTCTGCCACCGCACGACGCTGCAGGTGCGCTTCCGCGATATCGATGCACCTCGATCGGCCGCGGCGGCCGCGGCGAGCTGAACGACCCTACCAGGAGACTCATGGGCGAACAGCAACGTTTCGACCTGCTCATCCTCGGCGGCGGAATGAGCTACGTCGGCGCCATCCGTGCCGCTCAGCTCGGGCTCTCCGTCGGCCTGATCGAGCGTGACCGACTCGGGGGTACGTGCCTGAATCGTGGCTGCATCCCTTCCAAGGCGCTCCTCGAGACCGCGGACCTGCTGCACCGCGTCACTGAGCAGGGGGGCGAGTTCGGCCTCGCCGGCCATGACGGCATCAGCCTCGATTACCCCGCACTGGCCAGGCGGCGCGACGCGGTCATCGACAAGCACGTCGGCGGGGTCGAGTTCCTGATGAAGAAGAACAAGATCACCGTGCTGCACGGAAACGGGGTGCTGAGCAGCCCGACCAGCGTCCGCGTCTCCGGTGGTGATGACGGTGACATCGACGCCGCGGCCGACAACCTCCTCCTGGCGACCGGCTCCGCGCCTCGCTCGCTGGCCGGGCTCGATCCCGACGGCCGCCTCATCATCACCAGTGACGAAGCGCTCACCCGCAGCGACGTCCCTGGTCGCGTGACGATCGTCGGCGCGGGCGCCATCGGCGTCGAATGGGCGAGCATGTACCGCGATTTCGGCGCCGAGGTCACGCTCGTCGAATTCGCCGATCGGATCGTTCCGCTGGAGGACCGCGAGGTCGGCAAGGAGCTGGCACGCGTCTTCAAGAAGCGCGGCATTGCGATCCACACCGCGAGCACCATCGACCCTGAATCGATCAACAAGGGCGATGCGGACGTCAGCTTCCAGATCGCCACGAAGGACGGGGCGAAGCGCACCGAGCTGACCTCGGACGTCATCCTGGTCGCGGTCGGGCGACGGCCGCTCACCGAGAACATCGGCCTGGAGGGGATCGATGGGCTGAAGCTCGAGCGCGGGTACGTCGTCGTCGACGAGTTCATGCGCACCGGGGTGGATCACCTGTACGCCATCGGCGACATCGTCCCCGGTTTCGCGCTTGCCCACGTGGCCAGCCACGAGGCCGTGGTTGCCGTGGAGCACCTGGCAGGCCACGAACCCGAACCCGTCCGCATGAACCTCATGCCGCGGGTCACGTTCTGCCGTCCCCAGATCGCGTCGGTCGGCATGAGCGAGGAGGAGGCGCAGGCCCATGGCCGCGAGGTCAGGATCGGTTCGTTCCCCTTCCGCGCCCTCGGCAAGGCAACCATCGTTGGCGAGATCGACGGCTTCGCAAAGCTCGTCGCCGATGCGGAGACCGGCGTCCTGCTCGGCGCCCACATCATCGGCGCGCATGCCGGCGACCTCCTGGCCGAACCGACCCTGGCCATGCTTGTCGAAGGTACCGCCGCCGAGATCGCGATGAGCGTGCACGCGCACCCGACCCTGACCGAGGTGCTCGCCGAAGCAGCCCTGGCGGTCGACGGCTCGGCCATCCACGTCTGATGCCTCCTCGACACGTCGAGCTTGGCCTCAGCGACGACGACGTCCTCGGCATGTACCGCGCCATGCTGCTGGCACGCGCGGTCGACGAGCGCATGTGGCTCATGCAACGCGCCGGAAAGATCGCCTTCATCATCAGTGGGCAGGGCCATGAGGGCGCGCAGGTGGCCATGGCGTGGCCCATGCGCCGTGGGCAGGACTGGATGGCCCCGTACTACCGGTCCATCGCCAGCGCCATGACATTCGGAATGAGCGCCGAGGACATCATCACCGCTCACCTGGCCAAGGCCGATGACGTGAGTTCCGGCGGTCGCCAGATGCCGGGCCATTACGGCGGCGCTCCCTACAACCTGGTGTCGCTCTCCTCGCCGGTCGGCACGCAGGTCCTGCACGCCGTCGGAATCGCGATGGGCGCGTGGGTCCGTGGCGACGACGTCGTGACCATGACCCAGTTCGGCGAAGGCACATCGAACCAGGGCGAGATCCACGAAGGGATGAACTTCGCCGGCGTCCACAATCTGCCGGTCATCTTCGTCTGCGAGAACAACGGCTACGCGATCAGCGTTCCACTCGACCGCCAGGTGGCGGGTGGCTCGGTCGCCGCCCGCGCCGCCGGCTATGGGATGCCGGGCGTGCTGGTCGATGGAGGGGACGTGCTCAGCTGTTACGCCGCCGCTCGCGAGGCCCACCAGCGCGCCAGTCGCGGCGAAGGCCCGACGCTCATCGAGGCGCGCGTCGTGCGCCTCACCAGCCATTCATCCGACGACGATCAGCGGCGCTACCGCGATCCGGCCGAGGTCGATGCGCTCAAGGAGCGCGACCCGATCCCGCAGTTCGCCAATGAGCTCCGCGCAGCTGGCGTGCTCAGCGACGAGCGTGACGCGGCGATCCAGGCGGAGGTCAAGGCCGAGGTCAACGAGGCCAGCAAACGGGCCGAGGCGCGACCCGAGCCGACGCCAGGCGACGCCCACGAACGCGTGTACGCCGAGCCGATCCCCGGAGGTGGCACGGCCGTGCCACTCTCCCCGCTCGCCGACGGGGGCCACTGAGCGATGGCCGAGCTCAACATCCTCGAGGCGATCCGCGTCGCCATGGACGAGGAGATGGCTCGTGACGAGCGCGTCATGGTCCTCGGCGAGGATGTCGGCAAGAAGGGCGGCGTCTTCGGCGCCACCGAGGGCCTGTGGGCGAAATATGGTGACAAGCGGGTCCTCGACACGCCACTCACCGAGGGCATGATTGCCGGCGCGGCCATGGGAGCCGCCGTCTACGGACTGCGTCCGGTCGCGGAGATGCAGTTCGCCGACTTCGTCTATCCGGCCTTCAACCAGATCGTCTCCGAGATCAGCCGCATCCACTACCGCTCGAACGGCACCTTCAGCGCGCCGATGGTGATCCGCATGCCGTACGGCGGTGGCGTGCATGGCGCGCTGTATCACTCACAGTCGAACGAAGCCTACTTCACGCACACGGTGGGCCTCAAGGTCGTCGCACCCGGCACCCCGGCCGACGCGAAGGGTCTGCTCAAAGCGGCCATCCGCGACCCGGATCCGGTCATGTTCTTCGAGCACAAGAAGACCTACCGCCTGTTCAAGGCCGAGGTGCCCGACGGAGACACGGTCGTCCCTATCGGCAGGGCATCGGTCGCGCGCGCGGGCAAGCACCTGTCGATCTTCTGCTACGGCTTCATGCGCACCTGCGCCCTCGAAGCGGCAGAGACGCTGGCCCGCGAGGACGGGGTGGAGGCCGAAGTGGTCGACCTGCGCACGCTCCGGCCACTCGATCTCGAGACGATCCTCGCGTCGGTCGCCAGGACCGGCAAAGCCCTCGTCGTTCACGAGGCGAATCGTTTTGGTGGATTCGGTGCCGAGATCGCCGCCGAGATCAGCGAGAAGGCTTTCGAGCACCTCGACGGGCCGGTCACCCGCCTGGCCGGGCCGGACGTTCCGGGCGTTCCGTATCATCACGCCCTCGAGGACTGGTACATGATCGGTCCGGCGCGGATCGTCGAGGCTGCCCGCAGGCTCGCGGCCTACTAGAGCATGG
>JACDBZ010000016.1 GCA_013694645.1 Chloroflexota bacterium | reverse complement strand
AGCGTTGCCCACGGCAGGAGCTGTGACGGGTAGGTGGGTCCACCGCCCAGGGTGACGAGTCGAAGGAGCAGGCCATCGCTCGCCGCGACGGGAGTTTCGGTCGGCTGTGGCGACGGGGAAGCGCTCGCGGCAGGAGTTGCGCTCGGGGCCGCGCTGTCGCTCGGCGCGAACGACGCGCTCGGCGAGGCGTCGGTCCCGACCGGCCTGTCGATGAGGCCCGGAACCTGCGTGCCGGCCACCACCGCGAGGAGCACCACGGCCGCCACCGCGAGGAGCCTGGCGAAGGGGTTGGCGAGCCAGGTGCCGCCGCGCTGCGGTGTCGTGGCGATTCGGTTCATGGTTGCCTCCAGCGTGCGGTGGGGAGCCTCCCGCGGAGCATCGGCGCGCAGGTGCTCGCTCAGCAGGTCGTCGAAGCGTTCCGGGGAATTCATGCGATATGTCCTTCTGATCGCTGGCTTTCGGGACCGATCGCCTGTCGCAATGCCAGGCGCGCGTGATGAAGCCGTGATTTGGCGGTGCCGATGGGAATGTCGAGCGCATCGGCGATCTCGGGCAGTGAGAGGCCGAGGTAGTACTGGTGAACGATGACGGCGCGATGGTCGGTCGAGAGCGCGCGCAGCCCACGATCGATTGCATCGCGATCGGCGAGCGCGTTGCTGCTATCGGATGTCGGCCGATCGTGGTCCGGCAGCAGGCGGATGTTCGATTCGTGCCGGCGGCCACGTCGTGACTCGTCGCGGCAGGCGTTGACGAGCAGGCGACGAAGCCAGGCGTCCAGGCGTTGTGGCTCGCGCAGCGTGCGGAGGTCCCTCCACGCACGCACGAGCGCCTCCTGCACGGCGTCTTCCGCATGGCCGCGATCGCGCAGGATCAGCGTGGCGGTCGCGAACAGCCGGTCGATGCGCGGACCAGCGAGCGCCGCGAATGCGTCGCGATCACCGTGCGCGGCTGCTCGAATCAGTTCCTCGTCCGCCACCAGACCTCCTCTGCGCACCCACCAGGGACGCGTCTGCATGGTATGGCGGAGCCGAGGCCCGATCGGTTCACTCGATGGTCGGGTAGGATCGGCCGATGAGCTCAGAGATCGAGGAGCCGCATCGCGTCGATCGCCTCTGGCCCGATCCTGCGCGCGACCTCGAGCTCGACGAGGCCATGGCGGGTTTCACCTTGCCGGCCCCACCGCGGGGTCGGCCGCTGATGGCGATCAACATGGTGACGAGCATCGACGGGCGTGCGCAGATCGATGGCACCGCTGAGGGTCTGGGCAGCCGGACTGATCGGCGGCTCATGCGCCTGTACCGCGCGGCATTCGACGCCGTCGGAAGTGGCGCGGGCACGTTGCGCACGACCGGGATCTGGCTGCGCGTCGGCGACGATCTCGCGGCGCGGCGGTCGGCGGAGGGGCGCGCGCCGAATCCCGTTGAACTGGTGATCGCGGGATCCACCCCGGTGCCGACGGACGGGACCTGGTTCCAGGGCGACGAGCCGCGCGTCCTCGTGGTCGGCGCGCGCAACCCGATGACCGAGGCGCCGACCGGGACCGAGCTTCTTCGCAGTCCCGGCGAGCGCCCTGATCCCCGATGGGTGGTGGCAGAGCTCTTCGCGCGCGGCATCAGCTCCCTCCTGCTCGAGGGCGGTCCGACCCTGAACGCCTCCTTCCTCGCCGATGGCCTGATCGACGAGGTGTACTGGACCGTCGGCGCCAACCTGCTCGGAACCGATGCGCTGCCGATGATCACCCCGCTGAAGGGCGCTGCCCCGCGGCGCGGCCAGCTCATCAGCGTGCTCCGTCACGAGAGCGAGCTCTTCCTGCGCTACCGATTCGGGCCTGCCGGTAGCATCGGTCCATGACCAGGCTGGATCTCGGGCGGCTCGGGGTGTGGGGCCATCTCGATTCGTTGGCGGCACCGGATGCGATCGCATATGCGCAGCGCGCCGAAGCGCTCGGCTACGGGACGCTCTGGGTGCCCGAGACGGTCGGCCGTGAGCCGATCGCCCTCCTGTCGCTCCTGGCCGGCGCGACCAGTGCGCTGAACCTGGGGACCAGCATCGTGAATATCTGGGGTCGCGATGCGCAGGCCGCACGCATGGCCGCGCTCACACTTGCCGAGGCGAGCAATGGGCGTTTCGTGCTGGGCCTGGGCGTCAGCCATCCGCACCTGGCCACCAAGCTGCGCGGCCACCACTTCGAGCGCCCGCTGAGCCGAATGCGCGAGTACCTGGCCGCGTATCGCGCCGCGGTCTACCACGGTCCGCTGGCGGATGGAGCGGACGAGCCGCTCGTGCTGATCGCAGCCCTTCGCGAGCGGATGACCGACCTCGCCGCGACCGACGCGGATGGCGCCCTGCCGTACCTCGTCACGCCCGAACGGGTGGGATGGATGCGTGCGCGCCTGGATGCAGCGGCACGTGACGGACATGCGACGCTGGGGGTGACCCTGCCGGCGGTGATCGGCCGGCCCGGCGATCGGGTCGCCGCGCGCGCGTACCTGAAGCCGTACCTGCGCACGCCGACGTACCAGGCATCGTGGGAGCTCCAGGGCTTCGAGGCGTCCGATTGGGAGCCGCCGGGGAGCGACCGGCTCGTCGACGCCATGGTGTCCATCGGTTCCGCCGAGCTCATCCGCGACCGAATCGGCCTCATGCTCGCCGCCGGTGCCGACCACGTGGCCATCATCCCTCTCGCGCCGGATGGAACCACCGAGCACGGCGCCACCCTCGAGCAGCTGGCGCAGGGATGACTCGCCCGTCATTCGTGTGGCGCGTCGGCAGGTGACGGTTGCCGCGATCGATCCGGCGCGCCTCCCGGGTCTGCGACGGCGGATCATCTGGACGCTGTTCGCCGTCTCGGCGCTCGGTAGCACCGGCTACATCGCGGCCATCACCGGCGGAACGCTGGCCGCGGCGGAGATCGCCGGCAGCCCTGCGTCAGGTGGTCTCCCGACCGCCATCAGCACCCTCGGAACCGCTGCGGCCGCCAGCCTCCTCTCGTTCCTCATGCTGCGCGTCGGTCGGCGGCCCGCGCTCCTGCTCGGCATCCTCGGCGGGACGCTCGGCGGCGCCATTGCGCTGGGAGGAGTGCTCGTTGCCTCGCTCCCGCTGCTGCTGGTGGGAAGCGCGCTCGCCGGCTTTGCGAACGGCGCCGGGCAACTCGGGCGCTATGTTGCCGCCGACCTGGTACCCCCCGAGCGGCGGGCGCAGACGATCGGGACCGTGGTGTGGGGTGCCACCATCGGCGCGGTCGGTGGTCCGAACCTGATCGCCCCTGCGGGGGTCGTGGCCGAGTCGTTCGGCCTGCCATCACTGGCAGGCACCTACCTGTTGACCCTGGGCTTCATCGGCCTGGCCGCGCTGATCGCCCTCGTGTTCCTGCGACCCGAGCCGTATCAGCTGGCGGATCCATCGGCCCTGGCGCCGCATCCCGAGGGCACCGCACCCGTTTCGCTCGCCACGATCTTGCGCACGCCAACCGTCCTGGTGGCCCTGGTCACGCTCGCCGCCGGACAGGTCGTGATGATCCTCATCATGACGATGACGCCGCTGCACCTGACCGACCACGGCCACGGGCTGGAGACCGTTGGATTCGTCCTGTCGGCGCACACGTTCGGCATGTTCGCCCTCTCGCCGATCTCCGGGCGCCTGACAGACCGATTTGGAGGTCCTCGCATCATTGCCGTCGGGCTCGTCACCCTCGCGATGGCGGGCCTCCTCGCTGCCGGTGCGCCGGCCGACGGCGGCCCGCTCCTCACCCTCGCCCTCTTCCTGTTGGGCTACGGCTGGAACCTGGGCTTCGTGGCGGCGTCATCGATGCTCACCGCCGGGCTGACGCTCGGTGAACGGACACGCATCCAGGGAGTGGGGGACGGCATGACCTGGACCTCGGCAGCCATCGCCAGCCTGTCGTCCGGGTTCATCGTGGCGGGCGCATCCTATGCGGCGCTCGGTCTGCTGGGCGTGGGTCTGCTCATCCCGCCGGCCCTGGTGCTGCTTGCGCATCGCCGTGCCGTATTCATGGGTCGGCCCGCCTGACGGGAGATCGGGCGCGTTGGCGGGATCCAACCCGCCTCGGCATACTCTGCCGTGATGGCAAGCCCCAGATCCTTCAACCGGCACGCCGGACCGCTCGTCCTCCTGCTCGTCGTGCTCGTCGCAATGACGGCGTGCGATCTCGCGAGCCCGGTACCGGCAAGCCCCGACGTCTCGCCGACCAGCGAGCGCTGTGATGCGGAGGAGGTCAGCAGCGGAGGTATCGCCGGCAAGGTGGTGGACCCGGAGGGCAACCCGCTGAATGACATCTACATCTTCATCCAGGCCGCGGACGGGTTCACCGGCTCGACACGCACGATCGAGGACGGTTCGTTCGCCGCGTCCGGCGTG
>JACDBZ010000015.1 GCA_013694645.1 Chloroflexota bacterium | reverse complement strand
TGCACCGACCGGGCTGATGCGATGCGGTATCGCTCGGTCGCTCGGGTCCGCCGGCCCTGGCGGATTCAGACGCCCACATCGTGGACCCGACGGGTGCTTTCGTTGAATATCCTGCCCGACCTCCGCCGCGTCAACCGTCGGACAGCCGTTTTGTCGGCTGTCAGCAGGCTTTCCTAGAGAGGTCCGCAAAGGGGGCGGTCACCAGGCGCCGCTCCTCGGTCATCTCGCCGCCGGACTCGATCAGGCGATCGGCGACCTGGCCGGTGACGAAGCTGCGCAGCGCATCGGTCGCTGGTTCGCTGGGCGCGGCAGGAGCGGATGCCGCATGACCGGCGGGCGATCCGCAATGGCCGCAGAAGCGCATTCCCTCCGCGTTCTCGCCGCCACACGACTGACAGGTCCAGGCCACGTGTGCATGGTAGCCCGCGGATGCGCGCCGACCGTGAATCAGGGGCTGCGCCCCGCGCGACGTTCAGCCGATTCGACGGTCTGGCGCAATACCATCATCGGGGTCACCGGGCCGATGCCGCCAGGGACGGGGCTGATTGCTTTCACGATGAGCGCAACGGCCGAGAATTCGACGTCTCCGACGATGCCACCGGTGACTGCGTTGATGCCGCAGTCGATGACCACGGACGAGCGGTTCACCATCTCGGCCCGCACGAGGCCAGGCACGCCGGCCGCTGCCACCAGGATCTCGGCCCGACGCGTTTCGCGGGCAAGGTTGCGCGTCGCGCGGTGGCAGATGACGACGGTCGCGTCACGCGCGACGAGCAGTGACGCAACCGGGCGTCCCACCACGGCCGACCGGCCGATGATGACCGCGCGCCGACCGGCCACCGGGATGTCGTACGCCTCCAGGATGGCGATCACCGCCAGGGCCGTCGCCGGGACGAACGCAGGCTGCCCGCGAGCCAGCCAGCCGGCGTTGGTGGGCGTCGCACCGTCCACGTCCTTGGCCGGATCGATGCGCTCGACCAGGCGTCGGCCATGCTCGGGATCGGATGAGGGCTGAGCGATCACGATGCCGGCCACCGTGGGATCCGCGTTCAGTCGGCTGATCGTCGCGAGAAGCGGGTCGGTCTCGTCCGCGATCAACAGTGGCTCGACACCGACACTGCGGGCGGCGCGCTCCAGGCTCGCAGCATACAGCGCAGCCGAGTTGTCGGCTCCGGATCGAAGAATCGCCAGTTGCGGGGTGGTGGCTGCGTCGCCTTCGGTGAGCCGTTCCACCCGGTGCTTGAGATCGCGGCGGAGATGTGAGGCGACATCCCTTCCGTCGAGCAGTCGTGCGCTCACCGCAGGCGCTCGTCGACCGCGCGTCGGATCGCACGTTCTCGATCGTCCAGCGTCGACAGCATGCGCTCGATCTCCTCCTCTGCTCCCGCTCGCAACGGTTCGTCGTCGGAGATGTACGGCAGATTGATCTGGACATTCAACGCCGCGCCTCGCAGGGCCGCGACGGCCAGGAGTGCGGCCACTCCGACATCGCTGACGGCATTGCGGTTGCCGATCGGCGCGAGCCCCTCAGCGAGGTCCAGGACCTCCGATGCTGCCCTCGCGGTGGCCAGCGGGATCCGGGTCGCCTCACGCAGCGAGGCCGCGATCTGGACAGAGCGGACGTCGCGCTGTCGCTCCGTCTCGCGCGGCAGCTTGCGGGCGCGAACCACCGCGTCGTAGGCGTTCGCGTCGAGCTCGGCCAGGTTGATCAGCTCCGACTGCCATGCCACGGCGGCGCTCCGAGTCCTGGTCAGCGCATCCTCGTTGCCGTCGGCTGCAGGACGGCCCATCGTGAGCTCGACGACCATGTGGACGAGGGCTGCTCCCATTGCGCCGGCCATGGCGGCAGCGCTGCCACCGCCCGGGACGGGGTCGCTCGTCGCCAGGTGCTCGACGAACGTTCGCACGGTCAGCTCGCTGAGACGCTTCTCCATCCGCCTCGGACCCCAGGTGCAGTCGTCTCCGGACCTGAATCGCTCCGGACGACGCCGAGCCCGATTGTAGGTGCCCGGGTGAGAGAACCGGGTGACGGGTTCAGGCGGCGCGCTCGACGGCCTCAAGGAACCAGCGCCTGCGACGTCCGTCGAAGACGACTGACGCGCGGCCGCCGTCTTCGGTCCGAAGCACGAACGTCACGCGAGGCCCGCGTTCGGCGGGATACGCGGACCGCTCGTCGCGAACCGCGTCGAGCTGGGTGACACGCAGATGGTGGCCGCTCCAGCGCACCTCGGATGGTCGGTCGGCACGCCGGTCCCAGCGGACCTGTGCCTCGATGGGGGAGATCTGGACGAGTGCCATGTTCAACGCTCCTGACGGTGGAGCCTGTCCGGGCACTCGAACAGGCGTTCGATAAGAACGTGATGATATCGAACAGGCGTTCGAATTGTCAAGCGTCATCATCCACATCGTCCGGAGCAAGCTGGGGACGCTCTCCGAAGTCGAATCGGCGGTGTGGGCGCTCGGTCACAAG
Source organism: Chloroflexota bacterium (assembly GCA_013694645.1). Lineage (GTDB taxonomy): Bacteria > Chloroflexota > Limnocylindria > QHBO01 > QHBO01 > JACDBZ01. Next base: position 3,164 of record JACDBZ010000015.1, on the reverse strand, counting down.
CCGCGCGCGCGTGATGGCGTCGGGCCCGAATCGTTCCCGGACGGCGTCGATCGAGCGTGCCAGTCTGCCCTCCCGGTCTGGCGCTCCGAACAGCGTCAGTTGCTGAGCATCGCTGAGCGAAATCGCCGTCAGTCCGATGAGACGCACGCCTCGGCCGGCGACGAGCGTGCGTCTCAGGAGCGCGACGGCGGTGCCGAAGAGCGGTCCGGTATCGCGAGCCTGATACGGCATCGGTGCCTGCCGAGTGAGCGTCTCGAATCCTTCGTAGCGGAGTTTCAGCTGCACGCCCCCGGCTGCCAGATCATGACGTCGCAGGCGGCTGGCAACCGATTCGGCAAGGTCGAGCAGTGTCGCCTCGAGGCGCGCCGGATCGGCGCTGTCCACAGAGAAGGTGTGCTCGTGACCGACACTTTTCGGCGCCTGCATCGGCTGGACCGATGCGGTATCGATGCCGCGGGCTCGCGCCGCCAGTTCCATGCCGTGGCGCCCAAACCGTCGCTGGAGCGTGGCCGGGTCGAGCGCGGCGAGCTGTCCTATGGTGCTGACGCCGTAATCGCCGAGCGCCTGCTGTGCCTGTGGTCCGACGCCCCAGAGGCGCCGGATCGGGAGTGGTGCCAGAAACGCGGCTTCCTGGCCGGGCGCGACGACGACCAGGGCGTCTGGCTTGCGAAGGTCAGATGCGACCTTGGCGCACAGCTTATTGGTCGCCACGCCGACCGATACCACCAGCCCGACCTCGTCGCGCACGCGCTCCTTGATCCGGCGCGCGATTGCCGCTCCATCGCCGAACGCGGCGGCGCTGGCGCCCACGTCGAGAAATGCCTCGTCGAGGCTGATCGGCTCGAGGAGCGGCGTGTACGAGGCGAAGATGGTCATGACCTGCTCTGAGAGCTCCCGGTAGCGTTCCGGCCGGCCCGGAAGAAAGGCGCCATGCGGGCATCGACGGCCCGCCGTGCGCAGGGGCATCGCAGAGTGGACGCCGTACTCGCGCGCCTCATAGGAGGCTGCGCTCACCACGCCGCGTTCGTCGGGCCGACCGCCGACGATGACAGGCCTCCCGCGCAGCGAAGGGTCGTCGAGGACTTCGACGCTCGCATAGAACGCGTCGAGGTCCGCGTGGAGGATCGCCCGCGTCACCGGCTCAGGCCCTAAACATCACTCGACGTGTTCGCCGATCGGCGCCATGAGGCTCAGCAGCCGATCAGCCTCCGCCTCGAGTGCACGCTCATCGGCGGCGGCAAGGTGCGCGAAGGGTTGCAGTCCGATGGTGACCTCGCCATCGACCCGTGAGAGGGTCCACGTCCCGGCGACCATGCCATCGACGAGGAATGTAGGCAGCACATCGGCATTCCTGCTGTAGACCGACGATCGATGTTCGTCGTCGATGACCCGATCGCGATGTCTCGGTGCATGCGACAGGAGCAGGCTGTCCCAGCGGGCCAGCAGCCGGGGTGACGCCGGAGTCTTGGCCGGCGGGTGCGGGGCGTCCTCCAGGTCATGGAGCGTGCGACCGAGCTCGTCCGTCATCGTCACGAGCTTGGCACCGATCGCTTTGACTGCGTCACGCCAGACGCCGATCCCGCCCCTGCCGCGACCAACGTATGCCACGAGATCGTCGATGCTGGCGGGACCGAAGGCGGCGAAGTAGCGGCGGGCCACCCGTGTCCGTGCCTCCGAGATGTCGAGCTCGGGCGGCTCGACACCGAGCCAGCGCGAGGCCGTTGCGTATCGCGAGCGACCGTATCCCTCTCCCGCATGCGGGACGTGGACCAGCGGGACCAGTGCGGCGAGGTGCCTCCAGTAGATGCGCTGTACCGACGTTTCGATTGGTCCAACCTCGTGTGCCATGAGCCGATCCAGCTCGGTCGCGGTGGCGTTGTCGTCGGCGAGCGCCGCCAGGGCGACCTCGTGCGCCGCCACCATGCTGCGACCGAGTGGAGAGTCGATCGGATCGGCCCCGGCAAGCAGGCGCCATTGGCTGAGGCGGAGCGGCTGGCAGACGGTGAACATCGGCCACAGATCATTGGCACTGACGACGTGAATGGTGATCCGCATGAGCGAGCTGCGCACGACCTCGCGGCGGTCGAGCGCCGCGACGAGATCCGCGGTCCGCGCGTCGGCGACACGTGAGGCGAGGGCGATGGGCGGCCACTCGGGGTGTTGGGCCTGGAGCGAGCCCAGGCGTTCGACCGCCTCAGCGGTGCTGCCGGTCGTCATCGGTTCCAGGAGGCCCTGACGAGCGAGCGTCGCGCGATTCAGCTCCCGCACCGAGATGCGCGCCACGCAGGGAGCTCAGGAGAGGCGGCGGATGACGCCGACCACCTTGCCCTGGATCTGGACATCGGTGGCGTAGATCGGCTCCATCTCGGCATTCGCCGGCTGAAGTCGGATGCGATCCTTCTCACGGAAATAGCGCTTGAGCGTCACGCCGTTGTCCTCGAGCAGCGCAACCACGATGTCACCGTCTCGCGCGGTTGCCTGCGGCTGCACGATCACGAAGTCGCCATCGTCGATGAGCGCGTCGATCATGCTCTTGCCGCGCACGCGCAGGACGTACGAGTCTTCCCGCGCCTCGAGCGAGCGAGGCACCTCCAGCGTCTCCGCCGCCTCCTCGTACGCCTCGATCGGCTGGCCGGCGGCGATCTCGCCCATGATGGGCAACGCCAGGGTGTCGCGCTCGACCGGCATCCGGAACGGCGTCACCTTGGGCCGATCCGCGACATGAGGGCGTGCCGTCACCCGCAGAGCGCGCGACGAGTGTGTGCCGCGCTCGAGCAAGCCGTCGCGCTCCAGTGCGAGCAGGTGATGATGGACCGCGCTCGTCCAAGCCAGACCGACGGCATCCGCGATTTCACGGACCGAGGGCGGATAACCCCGGTCCTCGACGGTGCGTGCAATGCAGTCAAGGATTCGCTGGCGGCGCTCTGTGTCGTGCCTGGTCATGGAGGTCCCTCCGCACCACGGTGCGATATCGATGTTCGATCGGCACCGTAGCAGAACACATGTTCTAATGTCAAACGAGCGTTTTGAGCGCCCCTGCTATTATGCCCGTCCGTTCCAGACCGCCGGAGTCCGTCGTGAACCTGTCCTCGTCGTCGCGCTATCTGCGCATGGCGCGCCTCGTCCTCAAGCTCCCAACGTACGCTCGCATGGTATGGGGGCTC
>JACDBZ010000315.1 GCA_013694645.1 Chloroflexota bacterium | reverse complement strand
TGCGCAAGCTCGCGACCTATGCCGGAGACCGCTCGATCAGCGTCGAGGATGTCGAGGCACTGACCGCCGACACGCGGCCGGCATCGGTCTTCGCCATCACCAATGCAATCGACCGACGGGAACCGGCCGTGGCCGCGGAGGCGCTGCGACGGGCGCTGGCGGATGGACAGCCCGGACTTCGGATCCTCGCCTCACTGGCGGGACGCGTTTCCGATCTGATCGTTGCGCGCGACCTGGTGGCGTCGAAAACGCCGCCGAACGAGATCGCGCGCCGCATCGCGCGCGGAAACGCACGGATGGCTGAACGGATCGTGGATGCGGCGCGTCGTTATCGTGGCGATGAGCTGGATGCGATGCTGACCGGCCTGTTCGAGGCGGACCTGGCAATCAAGACGAACGCAATGGCCGAGGAGCCGGCGCTGGTCGCCTGGCTCGGAGAGCACCTGCTGGCGCGGCGGTAGCGTGACTCGTGCGTGCGGTGCAAGGAACCCGACGGATTCGGCCGAGATTTCTCCAGTTCGTGCACCCGATGCAAGGCGACCCTGGTTGGGCGGCGAGGACGCTTCAGGGCGCCCTACGCGGCGCCGGCCTGGCCGGCGGTGAGGACACGGTCGGACTCGATCGCGAACGTGCAGCGCGCTCCGTCGAGCCCCAGGATCCCGATCAGCTGCTGGTCGACGTAAAGCTGGCGGCAGGGCACGCACAGTGCGCCGGGGATGGCGAAAAAGAGTCGCTCATCAGCCTCGGGGTCGCGGAAGACGGTGTCGTACACGCTCGTCAGAAGAGCACCGCTGCAGAAGCGGCAGGTCTCGATCGGTCGCGAGCGAAACGTGCTGGAGGTCATGTGCCGAGCATGCGAATCCCGGCACGCCCTCTCAATGGGACCGATGGGCCACCGATCCAGAGCCTCCACGGTACTTTCGGGATGCTCCGCGCCGATTCCGAGCAGGTCAGATTCCGGACGTTCGATCCTCGCGGGAGTAGCCCCTAGACGATGCGGACGACCCGGGCTGCCTTGCTCCACAGACGCTCCAGCCCGTAGTACTCGCGCTCCTCGGGGGCGAAGACATGGACGATCACGCTCCCGTAGTCGAGGAGCACCCAGCGCGCCGACTGGCGGCCCTCGAGGCCCAGCGGGCGGATGCCGTCGTCGCGCAGCTCGCCCACGATGGCACTCGCCAGCGCGTTGACCTGGCGATCGCTGCGGCCGGAGCAGATGACGAAGAAGTCGGCCATGCTCGTCAGCTCCGCGGTGCGCAGCATGACGATGTCGTTGCCCTTCTTATCGGACGCGATCTCCACGATCCGATGCGCCAGATCGGCGGCATCGGCCGGGATCTCCACGCGGTCCTGCAGGACCTTCTCTTCGGCCGCGGGGTCAGCCACGCCGGTACAGCTCTCGATCGATGATCAGCTCCTCCACGTCGCGGGGCACAAGGTAGCGGATGGTGTGCCCGGCCGCCACCCTTCGACGGATGTCGGAGCTGCTGACGTCGAGCGCCGGCCCATCGAGCAGATGAATGCGTGCGGCGCGCTCACCGAAGCGGTCATCCAGTCGAGACCGGTCCGGCAGCGCGGCCCCCGGCCTGGGACCAACCGCCCACTCGATCTCCTCGAGCAGCCGATCCGGCTCACGCCACGTGTCGATCTGGGCGAGCGAGTCGGAAGCCATGACCAGGAACAGCTCGGTGTCCGGGTAGAGACGCCTCAGCTCGCCGACGCTGTCGATCGTGTACGACGGTCCCGGCCGCTCCATCTCGAGGCCGCTCAGCTCGAACGTCGGGTTCGGGTTGATCGCCAGGCGCGTCATCAACAGCCGATCGGTGGGGCGAGAGATGATGCGGCCACCCTTGTGCGGTGGCTGTGCGGCGGGCATGAAGAGGACGCGGTCGAGGTTCAGCGCATCGGCGGCAAGGCTGGCCAACCACAGATGCCCGATGTGAGGCGGATCAAACGTCCCGCCGAGCACCCCGATGCGGCGTGGAAACTCGTCGGGCACGAGCCTCGCGACGCGGGCCAGGGG
>JACDBZ010000314.1 GCA_013694645.1 Chloroflexota bacterium | reverse complement strand
TCGCCTCCGAGGGTGCGCTTCGCACTACACTGCGGGACGATGTCACGCGAAGAGCGCCGCAACTACGAGCGCATGATGCGCAATGTGGAGAAAGGGCCGGCGCTGCCTCCTGCCGCGAAGGCGCGCGCCGAGCGAAATGCCCAGCGCCGAGCCGCCCGAGTCACCGAGCCACCGACCTTTGGCTTCACCCGGCGCTTTATCATCGTCTCGATGCTGATAGCGGTGGCGGCCGGGTTTGCGGCGTTCAGCATCCAGTGGCCGAACATGCCCTTCGCCCTGTATCTCGGCCTCGCGGTGACCACCCTGGCGCTCGCCATCCAGGCAGGCATCCGGATCCTCCGGCGGCGCGCTGCCGCGCGCTGATGACCGTCGGTCGACAATTGTTACCCACACGATCGGGAGACTCGACATGAACGACCACGACCACGACCACCACCACGACCACGACGATGACGATGAGCACGGCAGCTTCTCGACCGGCCAGGACGAGGAGGGAGAGACGGCCGAGAAGGAGCACCGCGGGGACTTCGCCGAGGGACAGCAGGCCGGACACTCTTCGGTGCATGACCAGCTGCGCGGTGATTTCGCGGAGGGCCAGGAGCGGGATCCGCACGAGCACGCGGAGGAAAAGCACGGCGACTTCTCGCGGGGGCACGAACACGACCCTGAGTGACTGACCCGATCGTCGGGATCATCTGCCTCTGGCTTCGCCGTGCGTGCGAAGACATCGTCGCGGCCGCGTCCGAGCTGACCGGGCTCGACGCGCGCATCGGGGACGGAGATCACGGGATCAACATGCGTCGCGGCATGCAGGCCGTCGCCGACGTGCTGGAGACGGTCGAGGCGGATGCAGGCTCGGCGGACGTGCTGCGCCGCACAGGCCGCCGGATCATCTCGGTGGTCGGCGGTGCCAGCGGGCCGCTGTACGGGACGCTCCTGATCGCCACAGCCGACAAGCTGGGGGAGCGACCGGGCGGCGTGCTGGATCTCGCCCGGGCGCTCGAGCATGGTGTGGCCGCCGTTGGCCATCGTGGACGATCGGAGGTCGGCCAGAAGACGATGCTCGACACGCTGGTTCCGGCCACGTCGGCGCTGACATCGGCGCTCCGCTCAGGGAGGTCGGGCCCAGAGGCGGGGCGCTTTGCGGTTGCCGCCGCCCGCGCGGGACGCGACGCGACCCGTGACATGGTCGCCCAGCGCGGCCGTGCCAGCTATCTCGGCGAGCGAGCTCGCGGCCACCTGGATCCGGGAGCGGCGTCGGCCTTCATTCTCATCAACTCCCTCGCGGCCGCCCTGCTCGATCAGCCCGCGGCCCCCATTTCGGCTGACGCCAGCCGATAGCCGAGCCCGTACTCGGTACCGATGTAGTCTCGACCATCAGATGCCTCGGCCAGCTTGCCGCGCAGGCCGCGCATCGCCGTCCGCAGCAGCGGCAGCTCGTCACGGTAGTCCGGTCCCCAGGCATCGTGCAGCAGCTGGCCATGGCTGACGAGGGAACCCTGCTGGCGGGCGAGCGTGACGAGGACGCGGAACTCCGTGGGCGTGAGGTGCACCTCGTGCTGGCCGACGAGCACGCGATGGGCTCCGATATCGACCAGCAGGTCACGGTGGCGCACGATCTCGTGGCCGCCCCGGGCCGGAGGCATGGCCGCCCGCCGCAGCGCCGCCTCCACGCGCGCCACGAACTCGCGAAACGAGAATGGCTTGGTGATGTAGTCGTCGGCACCGAGCTGAAGGCCGTGGATGCGATCGGTCTCGCCGCCGCGAGCCGACACCATGAGGATCGGGACGCTTGAGAACTCCCGGATTCGGGCGCACAGCTGCCAGCCGTCGAGATGGGGAAGTCCGACGTCAAGCGTCACCAGGTCGGGGCGGTCGTCATACACCATCCGCATCGCCTGAGAACCGGTCGACGCGATCTGGGGAGACATGCCGGCGCGTTCGAGCCAGAGCGCCAGAAGGCCGGCGAACTCATGGTCGTCCTCGACGACGAGGATGCGGCGACTCACGCCTCCACCCCCGTAGCCACGAGCGACGGGAGGCCGCGCGCGTGCGCCAGGCTCGCGGCCGGCAACCGGAGAATCGCGGTTGCGCCGGCACCGGGGTCAGGGTCGAAGCCCAGCGTGCCTCCGTGGGCCTCGACGATACGGCGGCTGATCGCGAGCCCGAGGCCTGAGCCCGGCATCCCGCGCTCGCGGACGTTCCGCGCGCGATGGAACTGCTCGAAGATCAGCTCACGCTCGTCTGCGGGGATGCCGATGCCCCGGTCCGAGATGCGGATCTCGACCATGCCGTGGGCCGCCTCGAGGCGGACGCTGATCGGCGAGTTGTCGCCGTACTTCCGGGCGTTGGCGAGAAGATTCTCGAGCACCTGCCGCAGACGGGCGCGGTCGGCGCCGACCAGGGGGATCTCGCCCACGATCTCGAGCCCCGGAAGCGGCGCGCGGGCGCCGACCGAAACCTGGTCGATCGTTTCGCGCACCAGATCGCCGAGATCCACCTCGTCCAGGTCCAGGTCCAGGACCAGCTGGCCGGCCGCCAGCTGAGTGGCGTCGAGGATCTGTTCCACCAGGTGGCCGAGGCGGTCGGTCGTTCCGTCGATCCGCTCGAGGTAACGACGCGCCGCCGCGGGGTCGGGGTCGAGGTGGAGCATGGTCTCGACGTATCCCTTGATGAGCGCGATTGGCGTCCGCAGCTCGTGGCTGACGCTGGCCAGAAATCCGCGTCGCAGCTCCGCCAGGCGGGCGAGCTCACTCGTGTCACGCAGGATGACCACGGCGCGCGATCGACCGTCCGCTGTCGTCGAGGTCGGCGCGTAGCTCGCCACGACGGAGGTGGACTCACCGTTGCTGGCGACGATCACGCGCTCGTCGCCGTCCAGAGGCTCGCCGCCCTCGATCACCCGCGTCAGTGGGCACCTGGCGCAGCGCCCGAGCACCGGAACCGGCTCGCACGCGTACAGCCCGGCACATCGCTCTCCCACGAGCGCTCCCTCACCCCGTCCGAACAGGCGCTCGGCGGCGGGATTGACGCGCGTCACGCGCCTGTCGGCGTCAAACACGAGGATGGCATCCGACGCGTTGCGAATGATGGCTGACAGCTCGGTTCGCTCGAGCTCGAGCGTCTCGCGCAGTTGGGCTGAACGCAACGCCCCCGCAAGCTCGTGGCGAACCAGCGACAGGAAGCGGCCAGCGCTGGCGTCGATCGGTTTCGTGCCGGTGGTCGCCAAGGCGAGGATCCCCACCTCCTCGAGCTCGATGACGACCCACGACTCGTCATCCGCCTGCAGGCCGGCGCGCAGGGCGTCCGCCGGCGGCACCGGCTCTTCGCCGGCCTTTGCCACGAGCCGCAGCTGCGCGTCTGGTGGCTGGGCGAGCCAGATCCCGCCACGATCCGCATCGCACACGTGGAGCAGCTCATCGAGCACCGCGTCCGCCATGGACTCGGACCTGGCATGGCTTGCGAGCAACTGGCTCAGCTGGTAGTGACTGAAGATCGTGTCGGCGGCTCGTTGCGCCTCCCGGAAGATGCGTCGATGCTCAGCCTCCTCGCGGTCGCGATCGTCCTCCGCGCGCCTGATCCCGGGTGTCATCGATCGACCGCCGTCGGCGCGGCCAAGGCCCGGATGAAGAGGAAGCAGGAGACCGCACCTGGGTCGAGATGACCACGCGACCGGTCGCCGAGGCGCATCGCGAGACCGCGGCGAGCGACGAGAGGCCGAGTGCTCTGCATGCCGCCTCGCGCCGCAACCGTCGCTCTTCGCAGCGCGACGGACATCGGCGACCCGTCAGCGGCTGATTGTGCGAGGGCGTCGGCTGCTGGCGCCAGGGCATCGAAGATGGTCTTGTCGCCGATCCGGCATCGTCCGCGGCGAGCGAGGCCGTCCGCGGCGGCTCGCGCCAGGGTCGCCAGCTCGTCGACGCCCAGGCGGTCCATGGCGCGCGCGGCAAATCCGGCCTCGATGAAGGCCGCGCCGTAGAGCGGGCCTGAAGCACCGCCCACGCTGGTGACCAGGGCCATCCCCACGCTCGACAGGATGGCGCCGATGGTCGCCGGCTCTTCGGTGTCGAGCATCTCGTCGACGGCCGAGAAGCCGATGAGCAGGTTGTCGCCGTGGTCGCCGTCGCCAAGGGCGGCATCGAGTCGCGTGAGCATGTCGGCATGACGACGGACCGCCGCGCCGCAGCGCCGCACGTAGGCGCGAACGGTCAGCGCGTCGATGGTGGGCTCGGTCGGGACCGTGATGGTTCCCATCGGCGCGAGTGTACCCACCTGGCACCCCTTCACTCAACCGTCTTGCGACCGTCTGCTCAGCCTTTCCTCATGGAATCCTGATGGTCCGTGGCTAGCATCGGCCGAGAATGACCAGCCTCGTCCTCGTGGCTCACAGCCAGCGGCTGCTCGAAGCGCTCGTTGAGCTGGTCGGTGAGACCGTGGCCGGTGCGCCGGCGTGTCATATGGCAGGAGGCACGGACGATGGAAGGATGGGCACCAGTCTGGGCAGAGTCGTCGCCGCCTGTCGTGCCGCGCTGTCAGGCGCGTCGGGCAGCGCCGTGATCCTGTACGACACCGGATCGGCGTGGCTGACGATCGGCTTCGCGTTGGACGAGCTCGCTCAGGACGAGCGAGATCGCCTGTATCTCAGCCATGCGCCGCTTGTTGAAGGAGCTTTGGCAGCCGCCGCCCGCGGTGCCGGTGGGGGCGGGCTGAAGGAGATGGCGGATGCGGCGGCCGACGCCCTCACCAGCGACAAGCAGCCGGCCCGCACGGAATCACTCACGGAGTCACCGACCCATTTGACGGCGTGAGCCCCACGAGGCGCGGAAGGAGGAAGCGACGGAGAAGTAGCACGAATAACTTGGTGATCGGCGCAACCGTCGGCCACCGTGGGCATCGGAGGGGATGCATCACGCTCGCAACGCGAGGAGATCGAACCTTATGAACAACTTTCTGGCCGAGCTGATCGGCACCGCGATTCTCATCATCCTGGGCGACGGAGTCGTCGCCGGCGTCCTGCTCGCACGGTCGAAGGCCCAGAACTCGGGCTGGATCGTGATCACCATGGGCTGGGGGATCGCCGTCGCCGTCGCCGTCTATGCCGTCGCCAGCATCAGTGGGGCACACATCAACCCGGCCGTCACCCTGGCCGTCCTGGTGACCAATGCCGACTTCGGACTCAACAATGCGCTCCTCTACTGGGCGGGACAATTTGTCGGAGCCTTCATCGGCGCCGTGATCGTCTGGCTGCACTACCTGCCGCACTGGGGCGTCACCGAAGATCCGGGCCTCAAGCTGGCCGTGTTCAGCACCGGCCCGGCCATCCGCAACACGACCGCCAACCTGATCAGTGAGGTCATCGGCACCTTCGTCCTCGTCTTCGCCGTGTTCGCCATCGGCGGGCCGTCGGCCCCGATTGCGCCGCTGGTCATCGGTTTCCTGGTGGTCGGCATCGGCCTGTCCCTGGGTGGACCGACCGGCTACGCCATCAATCCGGCACGCGACCTCGGCCCGCGCATCGCGCACGCGCTGCTGCCCATCGCCGGCAAGGGAAGCTCCGACTGGGAGTATTCCTGGATCCCGGTGGTCGGGCCGCTCATCGGCGGCGCACTGGGTGGCCTTGCCTACCAGCTGCTCTTCACCAACACGCTCATGGCGACATAGTCCGATGAAGAAGCTGATGAACGCCGCGGATGACATGGTCGATGAGGCGCTCGCCGGCATGGCGGCGGCTCACCCCGACCTGATCAGGGTGATCGAGCCGAACGTGATCGTTCGCGCCGATGCGCCGCGCCAGGGCAAGGTGGGGATCATCTCCGGTGGCGGATCCGGTCACGAACCGATGCACGGCGGGTTCGTCGGGATGGGAATGCTCGACGCGGCATGCGCCGGAGCGGTCTTCACCTCCCCCGTGCCGGACCAGATGCTCGCCGCCACCAAGGCGGTCGATGGCGGGGCAGGGGTCCTGCACATCGTCAAGAACTACACGGGCGACATCATGAATTTCGAGCTCGCTGCGGAGCTGGCGCAGGCCGAGGGGATCGAGGTGACCTCGGTCATCCTCGCCGATGATGTCGCGGTCAAGGATTCGCTGTACACGGCCGGCCGTCGCGGCGTGGGCGGCACGGTCCTGGCGGAGAAGATCGTCGGCGCGGCAGCCGAAGAGGGGCAGGATCTGGCTGCCGTCACTGCACTCTGCCAGCGCGTGCAGGACAACGTTCGCAGCATGGGCATGGCGCTCACCAGCTGCACGGTACCGGCGGCGGGCAAGCCGACCTTCGAGATCGGTGACGACGAGATGGAGATCGGGGTTGGGATCCATGGTGAGCCGGGACGCGAGCGCCGAAAGCTGGCGAGCGCGGACGAGATCACCGAGGCGCTCCTGACTCCGATCCTCGACGATATGCCGTTCAGCTCCGGGGACAAGGTTCTGGCCTTTGTCAATGGAATGGGCGGTACGCCGCTCATCGAGCTGTACGTCATCTACAACAAGGTCGCGCAGATGTGCGCCGATCGTGGCGTGACGATCGAGCGCAACCTGGTCGGCAGCTACATCACATCGCTCGAGATGGCCGGGTGCAGCATCACCCTGCTGAAGCTCGACGACGAGATGACCCGCCTGTGGGACGCGCCCGTGCACACAGCCGCTCTGCGGCGCGGTGCATGACCTTCTCGCGCCGATGAGCACCTTCGACTCCCCCGCATTCCGGCGCTTCGTGGAGACGTTCGCGGATCGTCTTCACGAGCGTCGGGATGAGTTGACGCAGCTCGACTCGGCGATCGGTGATGCCGACCATGGCATCAACATGGACCGCGGATTCAGCGCGGTACGCGGCAAGCTCGACGAGCTTGCCGCGGCCGACCTCGGCGGGTTCTCCAAGGGCGTCGGGATGACGCTCATCTCGACCGTCGGGGGCGCGTCGGGGCCCTTGTATGGAACATTCTTCCTTCGGCTCGCAACCTCGTTCGGTGACCGAGCCAGCGCCACGCCCGATGAGCTGGGCGAGGCACTGCGCGCCGGGCTCGACGGCGTCCGTCAGCGCGGCAAGGCGGAGCTCGACGACAAGACCATGGTCGACGCCATGTCACCGGGCGTCGATGCATACGAGGCGGCATCCGCCGACGGCATGGGCGCCGCGCTGGCGGCTGCCGCGACGGCGGCCGCCGCGGGTCGCGATCGGATCACGCCACTCGTGGCGCGCAAGGGTCGCGCCAGCTATCTCGGCGAACGTGCCGCGAACCACCAGGATCCGGGCGCGACCTCGACCACCATCCTGTTCGAATCCCTCCGCGACGCCGTCGCGGAGAGCTGATCGGCGACATCTGACCACCAAAGGAAGGCAGCGATCGATATGGCCAAATACGTCCTCGCGCTCGACCAGGGAACGACCTCGAGTCGAGCCGTCCTCTTCAACGCCGACGGCACCATCCACAAGACCGCCAACCAGGAGTTCCCGCAGATCTTTCCCTCGCCGGGTCATGTCGAGCACGACCCGGAGGCAATCTGGGACTCTCAGCTCGCAGTCGCCAAGCAGGTGATCGCCGATGCGGGTGCCTCGCCGGACGACATTGCCGCCATCGGAATCACCAATCAGCGAGAGACCACGGTCGTCTGGGACAAGAACACCGGCAAGGCGGTCCAGAACGCGATCGTCTGGCAGAGCCGCATCACGGCCAGCTAT
>JACDBZ010000293.1 GCA_013694645.1 Chloroflexota bacterium | reverse complement strand
GCGCGCTGCTCCGGCTCATCCGGTGAGTCGATCGGTTGCGGCTGCTCGTCGCCGGATGGTGTCGGGGGAATGTCGTCGTTGGGTGGCTGCTGAATGCTCATGGCTGACCGGATTGCATTGCCCGTGCCTCGGCGGTCAGAACCAGCCTCGACGCCGGAAGAAGCTGACCGCCACGACCACGGCCACCGCCATCAGCCCGAGCGCAAATGGATACCCCAGTGGCCATCGCAGCTCGGGCATGAGGTCGAAGTTCATCCCGTAGATCCCGGCGATGAGGGTAGGCACCATCAGGATCACCGTGAACGCCGTGAGGCGCTTCATGATCGCGTTCAGGCTGTTGCTGGCGACGGTCAGGCGCGCGTCGAGGACCGTGGCGAGAAGGTCGCGGTACACGTCGAGCTGATCGAGGACGCGCACCAGGTGGTCGTACAGATCCTGGTAGTAGGGAAGCGTGGCGCTGTCGACGATGTCGAGGTCTCGCCGCAACAACTGGTTCGCCACGTCGCGCATCGGCGCAAGGACGCGTCGAAGGTCCAGCAGCCTTCGCTTGATCGCCAGCACCTCGCGCAGGCTCTCCCGATCCGCGTCCCCTTCGAGGACGCGGTCCTCGAGGCTGTCGATGCGGTCGGAGAGCCGGTCGAGCTCGGGGAAATAGCTGTCGACGGCCGCGTCGAGCAGCGCGTAGAGCAGCTCGCCCATCCCGGTGCCGGCATGATCCTTGCCTTGCGCGAACGTGCGTCGAACGGCATCCAGCATGGGAGTCGGTGCCCAGCTGACCGTGAGCAGCCATCCCGCACCGACGAAGAGATGAATCTCGGACAGGCCACCTTCGCCATCGGTCGCCTCGTAGACGACGATCATGTGCTGCTCGGCGTATGCGTCCAGCTTGGGACGCTGCCTCCGCTTGCGGATGTCCTCGACGGCCAATGGATGGAGATCGAACTCGCGGCGGAGGATCTCGATCTCGTCCTCACGGGGTGACAGAGCATCGACCCAGACGAGGGTGCCATCGGTGGCGGTCAGCGCATCGATCTCATCAAGCTGCTCAACGCCGAGCTCCTCGACAGCACCGCCGCTGCGGCGCACGAGGCATATCAATACAGGCGGTACTTGCTCGGGCATGGCGTGCGCAGTGTAGTCCCGGTCGGGTGCCATGGGCACTAATATGCTATGGTGACGTAACACGTTTTGCAATCAATGGAGATCCCGATGGGATGGCTACCTGATCCGGTCGAGCGCCTCCTGGAAGTGGCACTGGTCGGAGAGCTGACCGTCATCGGGCGTAACGGGCGGCCGGTCACGCACCCGCTCATTCCGCTCTACGACGGCGAGAAAATCTACCTGCACTCGTCCACGCTGTTCAGCAAGAAGCTTGAGCACATCAAACGCGATGGCCGCGTCTCCCTGGCTCTCACCGATCCGGTGGCGATGAAGGGGAATCTTGATCGAGCCACGATCCAGGGCATGGCCCGCGTGATCGAGGACGATCCACACTCCGATTGGGAGCGGCTCATCCTGGAGCTGTGGCGCGCCAAGGAGCCGTCAATCGACGATTTCCTCAAGGCCCGTGTCGCGCTTCCACTCTTCTTCGAGCGTGCCGTCATCGAGATCACGCCGGAGCGTTCCCTGTACTGGGCGGATGGCCAGACCGATCGCGCCCCAATGGAGGCTCGGGCACCGCGCCGGGAGGCCGCATGACCGCCGCCATGCGTTCCGGCTCCGTGCCGGCGCACGTTCCCACGTCCGCCGACCTCGAGCGTCTGGCGACGTATCCGCAGGTGGTCGTCAGCTGGATCGACGAGAGCGGCTACCCGACCAGCGTCGCCACCACCTTCGAGACCGATACCGGTGCCGGCACCGTCATCCTGTCCGCGCCGGCCGGGATGCCGATCCCGACCGACCGCGAGATCAACGTCACCGGCAGTCATATCCGGCCACAGCCGGGCATCGGCTATGACCAGCGTCGCTATCTCCAGGTCTGGGGTCGCACCGCAGACGGCAGAACGCTCACGCCGACTCGCGCCTGGGGCTGGGACGAGGCCGAGACGCCCTTCTTCGAGTACTCGGAGCGCTCCGTCCCGCAATCGCGCCGCTATCTCGCCGCGCTCTCCGCGGAGAAGGGTCGCACCATCCGTCCCCGGCTGAGCCTCTTCTGGCTGGCGCTGCGCACGACCCGGCTCCCATTCCTGTCCGCGACCGCCGTGCCGGTGCTGCTTGGTATAGCCGTGGCGGCGAGTGACGGTGCGTTCACCTGGTGGACGGCCCTGCTGACCCTCATCGGTGGCTCATTCGCCCACCTGGCCATCAACGTCACCAACGACATCTTCGACACGCTCTCCGGCGCCGATGAGGCGAACACCACCCCCACCCAATTCTCTGGCGGGTCTCGGGTGGCGGTTTACGACCTGGTGAGCATCCGCGGCCTGTCATGGCTGGCGATTGCACTGTTCGGGGTGGCGGCCGCCATCGGTCTGCTGCTCGTCGCGATCACGGGCTCGCTGACGCTGCTCTGGATCGGACTGGCCGGCATCCTCGTCGGCGTGGCATACACCGCGCCGCCGCTCAAGCTCGTCTACCGCGGGCTCGGCGAGATCGCGGTCGCGGTCGGCTTCGGGCCGATCATGCTCCTCGGCGCATATGTCGTGCAGACCGGGCGGCTTGCCTGGGAGCCGTTCGTGGTGTCGCTGGTCCCGGGCATCCTGATCGCGCTGATCCTGTTCGTGAACGAGATTCCGGACCGTCGGTCCGACGCGGAGGCGGGCAAGCTGACCCTACCGGTTCGGCTGGCTCCGGACGTCATCCGGACCGGCTACCTGGTCGCCGCTCTGGCGGCATTCGCCGTCATTGCGGGCGGCGTCGTCGGAGGGTTGCTCCCGTGGCCGACGCTGATTGCTCTCGCGGCCATGCCGCTCGCCCTCCGTGTGCACCAGGGGCTGAAGGTTCACTATGACAGCCCGTACACCCTCATGGCCGTGATGGGCACCAACGTGAACCTCAACCTCGCTGCGGGCGGTCTGCTGCTGATGGGCTACGTCGCTACGATCGTGGTGATGCAGCTCGCCGGGTAGGCGGCAGCCCGGCCCTGCTCCCGCGCGGCCTTCATGCTGCGGCACGTGCGAAATATCGGCCATTCCCCGTCT
>JACDBZ010000292.1 GCA_013694645.1 Chloroflexota bacterium | reverse complement strand
GAAGCGCGGATTCGCCGTCGTCACCGGCGGGGGCACGAAAGGCGCATCAACCATGCCGCTGGCGGGCACGATGATGGCTGCGCGAATCACGGAGGGGTCGAAGTCTGCGACGACGACGCGAGAGCCGGGCGGCGCCGTCACCTCGGCGCGGAATCCGCCGCGCCCGACCGCAATGCCCTCGCGGGCGTCGACGCGCACCGCCCCGCGGAGCGGAGGCGCAAGATCACCGTCCTCCGCTTCTGGCTGCAGCGTGACCGCGAGTGGCGTGATGCTGGTCCACGCCCCATCCATGAGGGTCGGCACGACCAACGCCCCGCCATCCGGCCGCGGTGCCAACCGCCCGACCATCCCGTGCTGAATGGCGATCAGATCACCGTCGCCCAGCAGACCGATGGGCTCTGCACCAGCGAGCGTGGCCATCAGCGACGTCCCGGAGGATCCCGCATCCGCGGTCGAGGGAATGAGGCGACCGGCATGGATGAGCGAGGGCTCGCCCTCGACCCCACCGCCAGGTAACGGGCCGCTGAATGGAGCAACGGCCGCGCCGGCGAGCGCAGCGGCGGCAGGGCTGCGCGTTATCGAGATGCCCTGCGGCGGCAGCAGGTTCGGGAGGCTCAGCAGGTGGACGGCGTCCGCGGCCGGTTCGTGGACAACCAGCTTCGGCTGACCACGAACGTTGACGGTCCCCACGATCCTGCCATCGGTGATGCCGGATTCGGCGATCGGTTCCGAGATCGGCTCGCCAGGTGGCCAGGCTGCCACCCTGAGCCCGCCCACCGAGCCCACCACCGCAACCCCGCGTCCGCCATCGACCGGGACGGCAACAGCATGATCCGCCACGACGCCTCCGTCATCGAGCGCGACCTCATCGTTGTCGGAGAGCCGGATGCGGAAGATGCCTGGTCGGCCGAGACTGGAGATGATCCCGGCCTCATCACCGGCGACTCCGTCGCTGTCGCCCAGCCGGAACGGCGCATCGCCCGATCCGACCGGCAGCCGCGTGACTGTCGGTTCGGCGAACGTACCGTCCGCCCAGCGGTGAACGCGTGCCTCGATCGGAAAGCTGATATCTCCGGCAGGCGGCAACGATCGGGTCGAGAGCAGCTCATCGGTCTCGTCGCCATCGAGGTCGATGACGATGATCGCGTCGGCGAAGTCCCCGGGACCCGACACCGCCCGTCGAAGCGCCGATCCATCTTCGATGACAAGGTCATGGAGGAGGAGGCAGCATGGCGGACCCACGTCGATCTGCTCGAAATGCGGCTGGGTGACGACGGTGACGTGCTCTGCATCCTCCACGACGCGAACGAGGAGGCGAACCGGCGTCGATTGATACACCGGGTCGATTCGCGTGCCGATGCGCGATGCCGGAACAACCTCGACCGGCTCGCCGCGCAGGTGCCAGCCGGCGGGTTGCCGGCCCCAGACCTCGGCAAGCACCGCATCACCGTCGCCGCGCACCAGGCGGATCAGCTCGCGCCGTCCGTCATCGTCAAGGTCGGCCGCCACGGTCTGGAAGATCGATGCCGCTGGGAGGATGGCCACGCCGGGCTCGTCTGGCACCGCGGCGATGAAGACCGGCGCTGGCCCTGGCTTCGACCCCGGCATCGGCGCAGCCAGGAGAACGGCCAGGAGCGTGATGGGCAGGAACATCGGTCAGATGAGGATAGCGCTCGCTCTGGCATGATCCGCCCATGCCTGATCCGACCGTGCTGTGGACGCCGCCCCCCGATGTGCGAGAGCGGACCCGCATCGGCGCGTATCTCTCCTGGCTCCAGGCCGGGCGCGGGCTCGCGTTCGGCGATTACGACGCACTGCTTCGATGGTCGACCGAGGAGCTCGAAGCCTTCTGGACCTCGGTCTGGGAGCACTTCGACGTTCGGTCGTCGAGCGATCCGGGTCCCGCCCTGGCGGACGCCAGCATGCCGGGCGCGCGCTGGTTCCCCGATGCGCGACTGAACTGGGCCGAGCACTGCCTGCGACTGGCACAGCGCGGTGCTGACGACATCATGATCGTCGCTCGCTCACAGACCCGTGAGCGCGTGACGCTGACCGCCGACGAGCTGCGCGACGCCGTCGCCCGCGCTCGGGCAGGCCTCATCCGCCTCGGTGTCGGCAAGGGCGACCGCGTGGCGGCGTACCTGCCGAATGTGCCCGAAGCAGCGGTCGCGCTCCTCGCCACGGCCTCGATCGGCGCGATCTGGTCCAGCTGCGCTCCGGAGTTCGGCACGCGCAGCGTCATCGATCGATTCAGCCAGATCGAGCCGAAGGTGCTCATCACCATCGATGGCTACCGGTACGGCGATCGCGAGGTGGACCGGACCCATGAGGTGGCAGCCATCCGCGCCGCCCTGCCGAGCCTGTCCGCCACGGTCGTCCTGCCCTATCTCCGAACCATCGCGGCGCGTATCCCGGACGCGCTGACCTGGGCGGACCTGGTCGCGGAGCCGGCCGAGCTTCTCTTTGCGCAGGTCGCCTTCGACCATCCGCTCTTCGTGCTCTATTCGTCGGGCACGACCGGACTGCCCAAGCCGATCGTGCACGGCCATGGCGGAATCCTGCTCGAGCACCTCAAGATCCACGCGCTGCACCATGACCTTGGTCCGGCGGATCGATTCTTCTGGTTCAGCACGACCGGCTGGATGATGTGGAACTACCTCGTGTCCGGGTTGGCGGTGGGCTCGACGATCATCCTGTACGACGGCTCGCCGGCACATCCTGACCTCGGCGTGTTGTGGCGACTCGCCGACGAGGAGCGCGTCACCTACTTCGGTACGAGCGCCCCGTACCTGATGGCCTGCCGCAAGGCGGGCCTGCGGCCGGGCGAAGCGGCCGATCTCTCGCGAATCCGCGGGATCGGCTCGACCGGAGCGCCCCTGCCGGTCGAGGGCTTTCGGTACGTATACAACGCCATCTCGCCCACCGCCCACCTTCAGAGCGTGTCGGGCGGTACGGACGTGTGCACCGCGTTCGTTGGCGCCTCGCCGCTCGTGCCGGTCTGGGAAGGAGAGCTCTCGTGCCGCCACCTCGGGTGCGCGGTCGAAGCCTTCTCGGCTTCCGGGGAGTCGCTCGTCGGCGAGCAGGGCGAGCTGGTCATCACGGCGCCGATGCCATCGATGCCGGTCGCGTTCTGGAACGATCCCGATGGGGAGCGGTACCGCGCGGCCTACTTCGAGGACTTTCCCGGCGTCTGGCGCCACGGTGACTGGATCACGTTCACGGACCGTGGATCGTGCGTGATCACCGGCCGCTCTGACGCCACGCTCAATCGCGGCGGCGTGCGGATCGGGACGGCCGAGTTCTATTCAGTGGTCGAGTCCATCCCCGAGGTGGCCGATTCCCTCGTGGTGCACCTGGACCACGAGCAGGATCGGCTGCTCCTGTTCGTGGCCGTGGTACCCGACGCCACCCTCGATGAAGCGCTCCGCGCGCGGATCGTGGGCGAGCTGCGCACGGCCCTGTCGCCGCGCCACGTGCCCGACGAGATCGTGGAGGTGGCGGTGATCCCGCGCACGCTATCCGGCAAGAAGCTCGAGGTGCCCGTCAAGCGCATCCTCACCGGGACCCCGCCGGAGGTTGCGGCTTCCCGTGGCTCGCTCTCCGATCCCGATTCCCTGGACGCGTTCGAATCCCTGGCGGCCGACCGAGCCGATACCACCCGAGGCTGAGTTCAGCATCGGCCTACCATGCGCCCGTCGCGCGGGCCTGCATCGATCCCCGGGCTGAACCAGTCCGTGGCCGGGGCCGTATCGAGTGAGGCGCTGGGGCAGACCACGCGTACTCAAGCCGACCCCCATCCATGGACGCGACGAGAGGAGCACATCTCATGGTCACCGTTGGACTATTGGCACGCATCGAGGCCAAGCCTGGCAAGGAGCAGGAGGTCGCCGATTTTCTCGCCGGCGCCCTGCCACTGGCCCAGGATGAGCCGGAAACGACAGCCTGGTTCGCGACGCAGCTCGGCCCGAGCACGTTCGGCATCTTCGACGTCTTCCCAGATGACTCAGGCCGGCAGGCGCACCTGAACGGACCCATCGCGGCTGCGCTGATGTCGAACGCGGAAGCGCTGCTCGCCGAGCCGCCCGAGATCACACCGATCGACATCCTCGCCGCGAAGCTGCCCGGCTGAGCCGCTGGGGCGGCGATCCCGGAACTCGCAGGGTCGCGTGACCGACCGCCCGCACCGATGCCACCCTGAGTGGCCCTACGACGACCGAGTGGGCGGTCGCCCGCCGCCTGGCCACACCGGTTGGCCATCCGTCCGCCGAACGCCCCGATCCTCGGGTCCACCGGTCACAAGGCCACTCTGGGTGGCACCTCGGCGGAGCATCCCTGCCGCCATTGCCTACATCGCGCGCAGGCCGAGCAGGTTGCGGGCGATCACCATGCGCTGGATCTCGCTGGTGCCCTCCCCGATCTCGGTCAGCTTGGCGTCGCGCAGGTAGCGCTCCACCTTGTACTCGGTGATGTAACCGTAGCCGCCATGCACCTGGACGGCGGCATTCGTGGCGCGGAAGGCGACCTCCGAGGCGAACAGCTTGGCCATCGCCGACTCGGTCGAGTACGGCTTGTGGCGGTCCTTCAACCATGCGGCGCGGTAGACCATCAGGCGGGCGGCGTCGATCTCGGTGGCCATGTCCGCGATTTTGAAGGCGACCCCCTGGAATGAGCCGATGGCGCGCCCGAACTGCTTTCGCTCCTTCACATATGCCGATGCAGCCTCGTAGGCCGCCTGTGCCAGCCCGAGCGCCATGGCGCCGATCCCGATCCGACCGCCATCGAGCGTCTTGAGGAAGAGCTTGTCGCCCTCGCCCTCGGCCCCGAGCAGGTTGGACGCCGGTACCCGGCAGTCGGTGAAGATGAGCTCGCCGGTGTTGCTGGCGTGGAGGCCCATCTTCTCCTCCATGCGGCCGATGCTGAAGCCGGGAGTATCGGCCTCGAGGATGAACGCGCTGATCTTGCCCGAGCCCTCTTCGCGGTCGGTGACCGCCGTCACGATGTAGGTGCCTGCCACCCCCGCATTGGTGATGAAGCGCTTGCCGCCGTTGAGGACCCAGTCGTCGCCATCGCGTCGGGCACGTGTCTGCGTGCCACGCGAATCGCTGCCGGCCCCGGGCTCGGTGAGCCCGTAGGCTCCGATCACCTCGCCGGAGGCCATCGGTCGCAGGTAGCGCTCCTTCTGCTCGTCCGTGCCGGCCAGCCAGATCGGGTTGCATCCCAGGCTGGTGTGGGCGCTGACGATGATGCCGACGCTGCCGGAGACGCGGCTGAGCTCCTCGACCGTGATGGCATAGGCGAGGCTGTCCAAACCGGTGCCGCCGATCTCCTCTGGATACGGAACGCCCAGGAGGCCGAGCGACGCCGCCTCGCGGATGATCTCCATCGGGAACTGGCCCTTGCGCTCCAGCTCGTCGGCGACCGGGGCGATCCGCCTCTCGGCGAAGTCGCGCACGGTGCGGCGAATCTCCTCGTGCTGCGGGGAGAGGGCGAAATCCATCGAGCAGGCGCTCCGTTGCAATTTCGGGTGGGCTCGAGGCCTGGCCCGAGTGTACAAGCGAACGACCCGACCAATGATTCGGTCGGGTCGTCACGGGATGGATGGGAAGGATCAGCTGCTGCGGCGCCAGCGCTCCACTTCGCGCCGGCTGCGCTGTTCATCGGCCCGCTGAAGGTTGACGCGCCGCCGGCGCGCCGTGACGGGACGGGGTCGATGCCGCTTCTGATGATTGAGCTTGGCCATCGGTCTCGGGTACCCCCCAGTCGTTGAGGTAAGTGCCCCTATGACGCGCGAAGGTCCCGCGGAGTTGCAACGTTCTGGGGACGTCGACCCGGTCCGCGCGCCCACTGACTCGCGGTGCTCTCTGGCGGGGACATTACCCGGAGCAATGGGCCGGTCGAGACGGGTTCCACGCTCAAACCGTGCCGGATCCACGCGCACCGGCCGGGCAATGATCCAGCTCTAGCACATTTCGCGAGTCGCGGCCCTTGCTTGGCTTCTTGACAGGCTAGGATCGGCGAAATCTATACTCCGCTCCTTACTGCAATGAGACAAGGTTTGCGAGTGCTCAAGCGTGCCCGAGGCTGACGTTCGGCTCGACCGAGTCACGAAGCGGTTCGGTGATTTCACCGCCGTCGATGACCTGTCGCTGACCATGGAGCGTGGAGAGTTTTTCGCACTGCTCGGGCCATCCGGCTGCGGCAAGACGACGACGCTGCGCATGATCGGCGGGTTCGAGGAGGTGACGGCCGGGACGGTCTACCTGGGCGGCGCCGATGTCACGGAGCTGCCGCCGTTCAAGCGGAACGTCAACACCGTCTTCCAGAACTACGCGCTCTTCCCGCATCTCGACGTCTACGAGAACATCGCCTTCGGGCTGCGGAGGCGCCGCGTGCCGGAGGGCGAGGTCCGCGCGCAGGTGAAGTTCATGCTCAAGCTCGTCGACTTGCCGGGTTATGAGAAGCGACGCCCAAATCAGCTTTCAGGCGGGCAGCAGCAACGCGTGGCGCTCGCGCGCGCGCTCATCAACAGCCCGCAGGTGCTGCTTTTGGACGAGCCGCTCGGCGCACTCGATCTGAAGCTGCGCAAGCAGATGCAGGTGGAGCTCAAACGCATCCAGAGCGAGATCGGCATCACCTTCATCTTCGTCACGCACGACCAGGAAGAGGCAATGACGATGTCCGATCGGATCGCCGTCATGCGGGAGGGCAGGATCGAGCAATTGGGCCGGCCCGAGGAGCTCTACGAGCGGCCTGCCAGCTCGTTCGTGGCTGGCTTCCTCGGCGTCAGCAACCTGCTCGACGGCGAGGTCGTCGGGCGCCACGGCGAGCTCGTCGACGTCCAGCTCGGCGACGGAACGTTGGTTCGGGCTCCGGCCGCGGCGAGCAACGGCGACACGCACGTCAGGGTAGGGGTCCGACCGGAGAAGCTTCGGGTCACCTCGAGCCACACGGAAGCACCCCGGTCTGTCGAGGACACCAACGCGCTCGAGGGCACGGTGCTGGACGCGAGCTACATCGGCGTCAGCACGCAGTACATCGTTCAGACCGCCGACGGTCACAAGCTCACCGTCTACGCACAGAACCTGGAGACCAGCGGCGCGAGCGAGGCCCTCGCCGATGGTCAGACCGTCCAGCTCACATGGAGGCCTCAGCACACGTTCGTGATCGCCCGGACAGATCGAGATGTCGACGCAACCCCACAATACGAAGAGGGACAGGTACCGTCATGAATCGACAACGCAAGGCTTTCCCAATCCTCGGGGTCATCCTCATCCTGGTGCTGGCATCCTGCGGCATCTCGCCACAGGACTCGCCAGGGGATGGTACGGACGCGAGCACGGCGCCGGACGACAGCCCCGGCGCCAGTACGTCTGCCGCACCCAGCACGAGCGCCGCGCCCGGTGGAGCTGCCGTCGGCGGCGGCGAACCTGAGGGCGAGCTGATCTTCGCGAACTGGCCGCTCTACATCGACCAAGACGAGGAGACCGGTGAGTCGCCGACGCTCCAGGCGTTTGAGGAAGAGACCGCGACCGACGTCACCTACACCGAGAACATCGAGGACAACCAGTCCTTCTTCGGGACGGTCCAGCCTGCGCTGGCCGGCGGCGAGGACACCGGATACGACATCATCGTCATGACCGACTGGATGATCGGCAACATGGCGAGGCTCGGCTATCTTGAGGAGATCGACGTCGAGCGGGACGTTCCGAACTTCGTCGCCAACGCCGATCCGACCTACCTCGAACGCTCCTACGACCCGGAGAACCGGTACAGCGTGCCCTGGCAGTCCGGGATCACCGGCATCGCCTACAACCCCGAGCTGGTCGACGAGGAGATCACCTCGATGGCCCAGCTGCTCGACCCGGAGCTCATCGAGAAGTACTGCGGCCAAATCGGCATGTTCGTCGAGATGCGCGACAGCATGAGCTTCGCGATGCTCTACAACGGCGTCACCCCTACCGAGGCCACGATCGAGGACGCCGAGGCCGCGCAGCAGGTCCTGCTCGATCAGGCGCCATGCGTCCGCGACTACTACGGCAACGAATACGCGCAGGCCCTCGCCGACGGCAGCCTCGCGATCACCATGGCATGGTCCGGCGACGTGTTCCAGCTGCAGTTCGACAACCCGGACCTCCAGTTCGTGGTGCCCGAGGAGGGCGCCATCCTGTGGACCGACAATATGGCCATTCCCAAGGGCGCGGCGCATCCCAACGCGGCGCTGGCGATGATGGACTACGTCTACGACCCCGAGAACGCCGCGCAGATCGCCGAGTACGTGAACTACATCACGGCCGTGCCGGGGGCTAAGGACGTCATCCTCCAGCATGCGGAAGAGGCGGAGGACGAGGAAGACGCGGAGTACCTGCGCACCGTCGCCGAGTCGCCGCTCGTCTTCCCCACCGACGAGATGCTCGAGCGCCTGTACAGCTACAAGGTTCTCGACGAGGACGAGGAGCGCGAGTGGAACGAGCTATTCGGCGAGGTGGTGCAGGGATAGCCAGCGCCTGACCGCACGACCTCGGGCCGAGCGATGCCTGGCTGGTTGCGCCGCCACCGCGGCATCATCCCGTACCTCTTCCTGGTACCGGGTGGGCTGTGGCTGACCCTGTTCTTCGTGGTCCCGCTGATCACGACGGCCTCGGTCGCGCTCCAGGAAGGCTCGCTCGGCACCGGCTACCGCCTCACCTTCAACTTCGGGATCTTCGTCGAGGCGATCCAGACCTGGGACACCCAGCTCGTGCGATCGCTGCAGTTCGGGTTGATCGTGACGGTGCTCACGATGCTCATCGGCTACCCGATGGCCTACACGATCGCCTTCCGGGGCGGGCGTTATAAGAACATCCTGCTGCTGTTCGTGATCATGCCGTTCTTCACGAGCTTCATCATTCGGACGATCAGTTGGAAGTTCATCCTGGCCGACCAGGGGTTCGTTCTCGGTACGCTGAAGGATCTCGGCATCGTCGAGGACAGCTTCAGGTTGCTCGCCACCCCGGTGGCCGTGATCAGCGGGATCACGTACAACTTCCTGCCGTTCGTGGTCCTGCCGCTGTACGTGGCCCTGGAGCGGATCGACCCGCGCCTCATCGAAGCGGCGAACGACCTGTACGCCTCCCGCTTCCAGGCCTTCCTGCGGGTCACGCTGCCGTTGTCGATCTCCGGAGTGTTCGCGGCAAGCCTGCTGTCCTTCATTCCGGCCGTCGGTGACTACCTCAACGCCGAGCTGCTCGGGAGCCGGAATGAGACGATGATCGGCAACGTGATCCAGCGCTTGTACCTCGTGAACAATGACTATCCCCAGGCGTCGGCGCTCAGCCTCATCCTCATGCTCGGCATCCTAGTGAGCGTCGTGGTCTACCGGCGATTCCTGCGCGGCCAGGAGCTGACTGTCTGATGGCAGCCACAGCCGGCACGGTTTCGCGCGCCTCAGCCCCGGAACGGCCTCGGCCGCTGATGCAGCGCATCGGTCGCGCGGTCCTCCCGGCATATACCGGACTGGTCGTGATCTACCTATTCCTCCCCATCGTAGTGATGGCCGTCTTCGGCTTCAACGACATCGAGGGCCGCTTCAACTTCACCTGGCAGGGCTTCACCCTCGACCACTGGCAGAACCTTTTCAACCGATACCCGGCGCTCAACCAGTCGCTGCTCAACAGCCTGACCGTCGGCATCATCTCGACCCTGGTCGCGACCATTTTCGGGACGCTAATCGGCCTGGCCCTCACCCGCTACGAGTTCCGCGGCCGCACCCCGCTGAACCTGCTTATCTTCCTGCCGATCGCGACGCCCGAGATCGTGCTCGGCGCGTCGCTGCTCGCGATGTTCGTGTCGGCGGGGATCGGGCGCGACCTCACCACCATCACGATCGCCCACATCATGTTCAACATCAGCTTCGTCGTCGTCACCGTCCGCGCTCGGATCGCGGGCTTCGACCGCGCCCTCGAGGAAGCGGCCATGGATCTCGGCGCGGACGAGTGGACCACGTTCCGCAAGGTCACCTTCCCGCTCATCTTCCCCGGAATCCTCGCGGCGGCGCTTCTGGCGTTCGCCCTCTCGATCGACGATTTCGTGATCACGCAGTTCACCGCGGGTCAGACGGTAACGTTCCCCCTCTGGGTCTACGGCGCCTCGCGGATCGGCGTTCCACCGCAGGTCAACGTCATGGGAACGCTCATCTTCTTCATCGCCCTTGTCGGCATCGTCCTGTGGGTGGTGCTCCAGCGCCGAGAGATGACAGCCGTCCCCACGACGGTGGATCACTGATGCACCGGATCGGGGAAGCGGCGCGTCACGTGGGAGTCTCCCCCTCCGCGCTGAGACTGTGGGAGCGGCAGGGGCTCGTGCGCCCTGCCCGCACAGATGGGCGGTATCGGCTCTATAGCGATGGGGACCTCCAGCGTCTGCGCGAAGTCCGCCGCCTTCGCGAGGTTGACCAGCTCAACGCTGCCGGCATTCGGCGAGCCCTCCGCGATCCAGCACACCCCGGGGCCCACGCCGATTCGAAACTCGACGGTCGAGTCTTCCGGCGCCTGCGAAAGAACAATGGGTTGAGCCTCCGCGATGCGAGCGGGCGCACCGGCCTCTCGGTCTCGTTCCTCTCCTCGCTCGAGCGCGGAGTGAGCGGAGCCAGCGTCGCCACGATCCAGCGACTCACGGCCGCCTACGGAACGACGATGCTCGAACTGTTTGGGGCGTCCGGGCCGGCGTCGGCGGATCGACTCGTTCGGGCCGGAGAGGCGCTCGTCCTGCGCCTCGGCGGCGGGTCGGTCCGGATCGAGCAGTTGGCGCGTGGCGCGACCCAGCTCGAGCCCCAGCTCTTCGTGCTCGCCGCCGGTGCCACCAGCGACGGCGCCTATGCGCACGCCGGCGAAGAATTCCTCTACCTGCTCTCGGGAGCCGTGACCGTGTGGGTCGGCGACGACGAGACCTACCAGCTCGTCCATGCGGGAGATGCGCTGAGCTTTCCGTCCACCATGCCGCATCGCTGGCGCAACGACGCCCGCGGGGAGACCCGACTGCTATGGATCAACACGCCACCGACCTTTTGACCGATTGGGCCGCCCTCCGTTCGGGGAT
>JACDBZ010000138.1 GCA_013694645.1 Chloroflexota bacterium | reverse complement strand
GTGTCGTTCCAGCCCGTCATGACGACGCGCATGGATGGCCAGGCGCGAGCCATTCCGGTGATCATCGCGAGGCCGGCGTCGATGTCCGGGAGTCGCGGATCCACCAGCACGACGTCCGGTCGCTCCCGCTCGACGAGCTCGAGGGCGGCGCGCACGTCGCCGGCACGACCCACGACTTCCACCTCCCCGGTCACACCGAGCAGGTCCGCGAGGCTCTGCTGGATGCGCCGATCCGCGTCGACGATCACCACCCTGGGCGACGGAAGGAGAACTGAGTGCGGGCCGAATGCCATGTAAAGGAGCCTAACCGACTAAAGACGGTGCCCGCTAGTGGCCATGTGGCGCAAGTCCGCCTACGTCATTCAGCCGAGGCGGCATCTCCGGCCGGCACACTTGCCTCGATCAGCGTCCCGCCGCCCGCCTTGCTTTCAACGCGCAGCTCGCCGGCCACCAGATCGGCCCGCTGCCGCATGCCGATCAGGCCGAGATGGCCGCGCGGCACCTGGTGGGGAGCGAACCCGATGCCGTCATCGGTGACACTCAGTCGCACCCTACCTCCTTCGATCGTGATACGAAGTGCGGCATTCGACGCGTTGGCGTGCTTGACGACATTGTGGAGCGCCTCCTGGCCGATCCGATAGAGCGCCTCCTCGGCAGGAAGCGGCAGACGCTCGATCGGCTCCGCATCGAAGACGATCGCCAGACCGGTGCGACGTTGCACGGCGGTGGCATGCGTGCGCAGCGCCTGGACCAGGCCGTCCGATTGCAGCGAAGTGGGGCGAAGCTCGAAGATGAGCGTGCGCATCTCGGCCAGGGCATCCTTCTGCAGCTCGCGCAGCTCCTCGACCTTGCCCCGTGCTGCCTCCGGGTCGGTGTCGAGCAGCAGCTCGAGCGTTCGCAGCGTGAGGCCCATGCTGAACAGGGCCTGCGTCACCGAGTCGTGCAGCTCGCGGGCGAGGTGCGCGCGCTCCTGGCTGGCCGCCAGCTCGGCGGCCTGGCTGCGCAGATCGCCCTCGAGGCGCTCACGCTCGCTGATGTCGCGGACCGAGCCGTGGGCTCCGGCGAATCGGCCGTCCACGATCGTCCCGGTCATGGCCACCTCGGTCTGGCTGATGCGGCCGTCCGGCAACGGCAGGTCCAGGCGGACTCGCTGCTCGCGTTCTGGCTCCTCCTGGAGTCGCTGCCAGGCGGAGATGGCCGATGCAATGGTGGCCGCACCGGCCAGCACCGTGAACGGCTTGCCCAGGAGCTGTTCCGCCTTCCAGCCGGTGCGCGACTCGAGCGAGTCGCTGAAGAAGGTGAACTTGCCCTCGACGTCGACGCTCCACACGATGTCCGGCGAATTGTCGACGAGGTGGCGGTAACGGCGTTCCGACTCCTCGAGCTCGGCGTACAGGCGCGCGTTCGTGAGCGCGATCGCCGCCTGGTCGGCCAGGAGCTTGAGAAGCTCGGCGTCACCGGCATTGAACGCATTGGTGGCGCTCGACTGCACGGTGATCGTGCCGATCAGGCGATCCGGACCGAGCAGCGGCGCCGACATCATCGAGTGGATCGCCTGTGCCTCGATCCGCGCGTCGCCATCGTCGTGGGGAAAGGTGCCATCGTGGAGGTAATCGCCGGTCCACCGCACCCGACGCTCCGCGGCGGCCATGCCGGCGATGCCCGACCCGATCGGCACGATCACGTCGTCCGGTGACGGGGCCACCGGCGCTGCGGCGATGGGTCGCTCGAGGTACTCGCCACCGTCGGCGGCAAGGTTCACCTGGGCGCGGTCGGCCCGCAGGAGCCGTGCGGCATCGGTCACCGCGCGCTGGATCACCGTCAACGGATCGTGGAGCGAAGCGATCTGCGCGGCGATCTCGGCCAGGCTGCGCTGCGCGTCGGACCGTTCGCGCAGCTCCGCCTGGGAACGCGCCAGCCGCTCGATGAGACGCTGGTTGGCGATGGCCGTGGCGGCGTGATCGGCAAGGGCCCGCAGCAGGGCGATCTCCGCCTCCTCGAAGTCATCGATGCGTGACGAGTAGGCGCCGAGGGCGCCGAGCACCTCACCCTCCGCGATGAGTGGGGCGGCGGCCATCGAGCGCATGTCGGCAATCGTCACGATCCGATCGGCCACCGGGGAGTGCTGGAACCGCTTGTCTCGCCGATAGTCACCCGAGACGACAACCTCTCCGCTCGAGATCGCATGACCGAAGAGGCCGACGCCGATCGGCAACGAAAGGTCACGGATGAGCTGACGCGCCTCCGGGCTGCCGATGCCGGCGTCGACCGCGAAGCGGAGCCGTCCCTCGTCAGGATCGACGAGATAGACCATTGCTCCATCCGCGTTCAGCAGGCGCGCCGCCTCCTCGACCGCGCGCGTAAGCAGGGCATGGCTGTCCTGCTGCTCGGCGGTCGCGCGTGCCACGTTGGTCGACTCGGGACGGGAAGCTGCACGGGTCATGAGCGCGCAGAGGATACGCCATGACGAGCGTCGCCCCGCACCAGGAGGATGGAGGCCACATACGTCATGGCGCTGCTGTGCACGCCGTGCACGTATCTACCATGTTCAGGACGAAGTCGGGCGCGACGTGGCCCATTCGGGCCACCGTGTGCACCCCTACGCACAATCCGGTTCGGATTGGCGCTTCGCTCGTAGATACGTGCACCTGATGCACACGCAACGGGCATCGGCCGGCGAATGCGCTTCGGCTAGACCAGCTTGTGCTCCACCGCGTACAGGGCGGCCTGCGTGCGCGAGGCGAGCGCGAGCTTGCCGAGGATGTTCGACACGTGGGTGCGCGCGGTGCGTTCCGTGATGCCGAGCTCGTACGCGATCTCCTTGTTCGATGCCCCCGTGGCCAGCTGGGAAAGAACCCCTTTCTCGCGCGTCGTGAGCGGCTCGATCGGGTCGGGATCCTTCCGCTGCCTGAGCCGCTGCGCGAGCAGACGGGAAACGGCCGGATCCAGGTGCACCTCGCCGTTGTACGCGGCGCGGATCGCCTGTGCCACCTCCTCCGCCGCGGCGTCCTTGAGCAGATAGCCGGATGCACCCGCCTCCAATGCGGAGGTGACCTTCTCCTCCTCGATGAACGAGGTGACCGCCACGATCTCGATCTCGGGATGAGCCTGCTTGACGGCGGCGATCGCCTCCAGTCCGTCCATCTCCGGCATCAGCAGGTCCATCAGGATGACGTCGGGCGCGAGCCGTTCGGCCGCGGCGACACCCTCTCGGCCGTTCTCGGCCTCGCCGACCACGTCGACGTCCTTGAGGAGCTCCAGGAAGCCGCGAAGGCCGCGCCGAACGACAGCGTGATCGTCGACCAGCAGCACGCGAATCGGGCCTTCGTCCTCGTCGGTCACGGTCTCGGTCCCCTGCATCTCGAATGTGCCGCTCGTCGCGCCGTCGCCTGGAACGGGCGCGGAAAGTATGCACCGGCGCGCACGCGCGTTCGGGCCGCAGGCACACCGACGTCGACAGAGCGTCGGTCGAGCGACGCCCGGGCTATTCTCCATGACGTGACACGCCCAACGCTGACCGGCTCACCCGATTCGGTCCCGACCGTCGAGCTCGATGATCTGCTCGAGAGCGGCGACCTCGAGCTCATCGACAGATGGCTCGCACAGGCGGGTGTCGTGCAGATCGCCGACGAGCTTTCGCGACTGCCGCGCGAGCAGCGCGCAGTCCCATTTCGCCTGCTCGGCAAGGACCGGGCGCTCGAGGTCTTCGAGCTCCTCGACCCGTCGCTCCAGCAGGAGCTCCTCGAAGGCCTTCGTGACACGAGTGTTCGCCAGCTCTTCGAGGGCCTTGACCCCGATGACCGCGCACGTCTGACGGAGGAGATGCCGGCGAAGGTCGCCCGACGGCTGCTCGCCGGGCTCTCGCCCAATGAGCGCCAGCTGACCGCGACCTTGCTCGGCTATGCCGAAGACTCGGCCGGACGCCTGATGTCGCCCGAGGTGGCTAGCCTGCGTGCCGGCATGTCGGCCGCCGACGCTCTGAATCGACTGAGACGCATCGGACGATCAGCCGAGACCATTTACGCACTCCCCGTCACCGATGATCAGCGGCGATTGGTCGGTGCCCTGGGACTGCGCGATCTCGTCCTGGCCGAACCGACGACGCCGGTCGGTGAGCTGATGGATACCGATGTCTACTCGGCGCGCGTCGACGCCGACCAGGAAGAGGTGGCGCGGCTCATTCGCGAGGCGGATCTGCTCGCGTTGCCGATCGTCGACACCGAGGACCGCCTGGTCGGGATCGTCACCGTCGACGATGCCATGGAGGTCCTCGAAGAGGAAGAGACGGAGGACGTCGCTCGCGGCGGCGGCGCGGAACCGCTCGGCCGGCCGTATCTGACCACGTCCGTGCTCCAGATCGCCCGGTCGCGGGTCGTCTGGCTGCTCTTCCTCATCGTGGCGGCGACGCTGACGGTGAACGTGCTCCAGCTGTTCGAGGAGACGCTGAACCGGGTGGTCACACTCGCCCTCTTCATCCCGCTCATCATCGGAACCGGCGGAAACACCGGTGCCCAGGCCGCCACCACCGTGACCCGCGCCCTGGCAGTCGGCGAGGTACGGTTTGATGATCTCGGCATCGTCGTCCTGCGTGAGGCCAGGGTCGGTCTGCTGCTCGGCGCAATGCTTGGCCTGCTGACGCTTGGCCCGGCATGGGTCTTCGCGGGTCGGGAGATCGGCATCGTGGTGAGCCTGACGCTGCTGGCCGTCTGCACGCTGGCTGCGTTCGTTGGTGCGTTCCTGCCGCTGGTCGCCAGGCGCGTGGGCGTCGATCCGGCGGTAATGAGCGCGCCATTCATCACCACGTTGGTCGATGCCTCGGGGCTCATCATCTACTTCCTCATCGCGCGGACCGTCCTTGCGCTGTGACGGAACCACATCGCTGTCCGTGGGCGGGAACTGACCCGCTCGCCACGGCGTACCACGACACCGAATGGGGAGTGCCGCTTCACGATCCACATCGGCTCTTCGAGCTCCTCTGCCTGGAGGGTGCGCAGGCCGGGTTGGCATGGATCACCATCCTTCGCAGGCGCGCCGGCTATCGGTCGGCATTTGATGACTTCGATGTCACGCGAATGGCGGCCTACACCGATCACGACCGCGCTCGACTGCTTGCCGATGCCCGGATCGTGCGCAACCGCGCGAAGGTCGAGGCCTTCATCGGGAATGCGGCGGCGTGGCTCCACCTGGACGACCCGGTCGGACTGATCTGGTCCTTCGTGGACGGCACCCAGGTCCAGAACCGATGGCGGACGATGAGCGAGGTGCCGGCGGAAACTGAGGTTTCCACGGCTCTCTCCCGCGCGTTGCGTGCGCAGGGGTTCCGATTCGTCGGACCGGTCATCTGCTACGCGCTGATGCAATCCGCCGGTCTGGTCAACGATCACCTGGACGGCTGCTTCCGCCACGACGAGGTCGTGCGATGACGACTCGCTTGCTCAGGTCGACCGCGGGCGAATCGCGCAGGTATTCGACAATCTCATCGAGAACGCGCTGAAGTACAACCGAGTGGCGTGCCGCCCGAGATCCGGCTGTGGGAGGAAGGGGCGGACGCGCGGTTCTCGGTGGTCGATCACGGGGCCGGGATCCCCGAGGCTGAGCGGGATCGCATCTTCGACCGCTTCTACAGGGCATCGAGTGCACAGAGCATCACCGATACCGGCATGGGACTCGGTCTCTACATCTGGCGACGAATCGTGGAAGAGCACGGCGGCCGCATCTGGGTCGAGCCAACGGCTGGCGGCGGCAGCACATTCAACGTGGCTCTCCCCCGTGCGCACCGGCAGATCGAGCTGGTGTGGCGGCCGCCGACCCCCAGCGGAGCGGTGTGACGGCAGCTGGAGATGCCTGACGTGCGCGTGCTGATCGTCGACGACGAGCCCGATATACGGGCGACCGTATCGGCCATGCTGGAGATCGAGGG
>JACDBZ010000132.1 GCA_013694645.1 Chloroflexota bacterium | reverse complement strand
CCGGCCGATCAGCGCGGCAAGGTTCATCTGCTGGCCCGTCGAGGGCTGGAGGTACACGTTCACGTAGACGGCCGTGTTCGCCGGAGCCAGCGCGGCAGCCCTATCGGTGCCGGTCGAGAAGAAGAGGAGGTAGCCGGCCACCACCAAGGCGCCCACGAGGCCGATGAGCGTGACGAGAGCGATGACGAGCCGATGCATGAGGCCCTCAGCGACCGAGCAGGGCGCCGAGCCCGCCGCCGAGCCGCGGCATCTTCCCGCCGGAGAGCATCTTCATCATCTTCTGCATCTCGCCGAACTGCTTGAGGAGCCGGTTGACCTCCGCGGTCGACGTGCCGCTGCCGAGCGCGATGCGCCGTCGGCGGCTGGCCTTGATGAGGTCGGGACGGCGCCGCTCCTCGGCGGTCATCGAGTCGATGATGGCCTCGATCCGCTTCATCTGGCCCGAGTCGACCGCCTCCTGCGCGGCTCCCGCCATCTCGCTCGCCCCGGGAATCATGCCGACGAGCTGGCCGATCGGCCCCATCATCTTGATCTGGGCCAGCTGGTTGCGGAAGTCGTCGAGCGTGAAGCGGTTTTCCATCATCCGCTTCGCGGTGGCCTCCGCCTCGGTCTGGTCGACGTTCTCCTGGACGCGCTCGACGAAGCTGACGATGTCGCCCATGCCGAGGATGCGCTGCGCCAGGCGGTCGGGGTGAAACGCCTCCAGCCCATCGGTCCGCTCGCCGGTCCCGAGAAACGCGATCGGCAGGCCCGTCGCGGCCCGGATGCTGAGCGCGGCGCCGCCGCGCGCGTCACCGTCCATCTTGGTCAGGATGAGGCCCGTGACCGGAAGCTTGGCATGAAAGGCATCCGCCACGCGCACTGCTTCCTGACCGGTCATCGCGTCGACGACCATGAGCGTCTCCGCGGGGGTGACTATGCCCGCGATACGGACGAGCTCATCCATCATCGCCTCGTCCACGTGGAGCCGGCCGGCAGTGTCGAGGATCATGACGTCGACGCCGCGCTGACGGGCTTCCTCGAGCCCCGAGCGGGCAACCTCGAGCGCCGGCGTCCCAACGGGGCGGGTGTGGACCTCGACCCCGATCTGGTCACCGAGCTGGACGAGCTGGTCGACTGCGGCGGGCCGATACACGTCGGCTGCCACGAGAAGCGGCTTCTTGCCATCCCTCCGCAGGCGCACCGCCAGCTTGGCCGCGGTCGTCGTCTTGCCCGAGCCCTGGAGTCCGACCATCATCAGCACCGATGGCCTCGCATCGAGGCTCAGGTGGTGCCGTGCACCGCCGAGCACCTCGACGAGCTCATCGTGCACGATCTTGACGATCTGCTGGCCCGGGTTCAGACCGGTCAGCAGATCTGAGCCGAGCGCTCTTTCGCGGACGCGCGCCACGAAGTCCCTGACCACCCGGAAGTTGACATCTGCCTCGAGCAGGGCAAGGCGGATCTCGCGCAACGCGACGTCGAGGTCCGCCTCCGTGATCCTGGCCTTGCCGCGCAGGCGCTCGGAGATGCCCTGCAGGCGCGCTGAGAGAGACTCGAACATGAATGAACCGCTACGGGATGCGTGCCGGCACGAAGGCGCTCAGCAAACGGCTGCCCATTCTACGGGGCGTCGGCAACGGCGGCAATGAAGGCTATCCGGCGAAGAGCCACTCGACGAACGCCTCGGGATCGAAGGGCGCGAGCGCATCGATCTCCTCCCCGACCCCGGCGAACAGGATCGGGACTCCCAGCCGATCCGCCACGGCGAGCGCCACGCCTCCCTTCGCGGTGCCGTCCAGCTTGGTCAGGATGATGCCGGTCACCCCCACCTCGCGGCTGAAGGCCTCCGCCTGTAGCAATCCGTTCTGCCCCGTCGTTGCGTCCAGGACCAGCAGCACATGTCTCGGCTGATCCGGCAGGCGGCGCTCGATGACGCGTCGAATCTTCGCCAGCTCGTCCATCAATTGCTGCTTGTTCTGCAGGCGGCCGGCCGTATCCACCAGGACGACATCGAGCTTCCGCGCCTCGGCCGCGACCACGGCGTCAAACGCCACGGCACCAGGGTCTGCTCCGGCCCGCTGGGCGATGACCGGCACGCCGAGCTGATCGCCCCAGATGCGCAGCTGCTCGACGGCGGCAGCGCGGAACGTGTCGGCCGCGGCCAGCGCGAGCGTGCGCCCCTCACCCTGGAGCCGATGAGCGAGCTTGGCGATCGACGTCGTCTTCCCCGTCCCGTTGACGCCGACGAACAGGATCACGCAAGGGGCGTCGCCGAGCTCGAACCGTCCTGATCCGACGCGCACCAGCCGGTCGCGGATCTCGGTGGCCAGAGCGCGACGCGCATCCTCGCCGCTCCGGCCGCCATCGGTGCGCAGCCGGGTGCGTGCCGCGTCGACCAGCTCCAGCGTGGTCGTGGCTCCGACGTCGGCGCCGATCAACGCTTCCTCCACCGCGTCCCAGGTCGCCGCAGTTGCGGGAGAGCCGGCGCCCATGATCGATCGCAGACGCGCTCCGAGACCAGAGGGACGTGCGCGAAGACCCATACCGCGTTGCTCACGTCGCGGGCGAGCGACCGTCACCGGCTCCGCGATGGCCTCGATCGGCTCAACCGCATCGCGACGGCGCCGGAACATCAGGCGATCACCTGCTCCGGCAGATCGGCCAGGCGCAGCGAGAGCACCCTGCTGACCGCCGCATCGGTCATCGTCACTCCGTAGATCGTGTCCGCGACCTCGATCGTGGCGCGATTGTGCGTGATGACGACGAAATCGATCGATTCTGAGAGCTTGCGCAGCGCCTGCGCGAAGCGTCCGATGTTTGCCTCGTCCAGCGCGGCGTCGACCTCGTCGAGAATGCAGAACGGGACCGGGTTGACGGTGAGCATGGCGAACAGGAGCGCGACCCCGGTCAGCGCGCGTTCGCCGCCCGACAGCATCGCCAGGCGCTGGAGTCGCTTGCCCGGCGGACGGACCACGATCTCGATTCCCCCGGGGGCATCACCGTCCGCCTCCTCACCCATCTGCAGCGAGCCGGAGCCCCCCGCGAAGAGGAGCCGGCAGTAATCGTCGAATCGTTCGCCGATCGCCCGGAATGCTGCATCGAACTGCGTGGAGATCGCGCCATCCAGCGTGGCGATCAGCTCCTCGGTGGAGGAGATCGCGGCGCGCAGATCCGTGTCCTGAGTCGTCATCTCGGCGAGCCTGGTTGCCAGCTCGTGGTGCTCTTCGACCGCGAACGGATTGACCGATCCTATCTGCGAGAGCGTGCGTCGCACGCGGCGCAGCTCCGACTCGAGCTGGCCATCGTCCAATACCCCCACATCGTCTGACGGGCGCGCTGCATCCGTCAGAGGTTCGGGGAGGCCTTCGAGCGCCAGCTCGCGCTCCCTGAGCAGCCCTGCCAGCGCCTCGTCAAGTCGCGATGCCTCGATGGCCGCCGCCTGCGAAGCGCGCTCCAGCTCTCCGAGCCGTGCGCCCGCACCGCCCTGCTCAGACTCCAGGGAGAGCAGCTCGTGCCGTCGTGCCATCCGCGCCTCCTCCGCCGTTCGATGGGCCTCGTCAGCCGCGGCGTGCTCGGATCCTGCGGCCTGGAGGGGGCCGGACAACGACGCGCGCTCCTCCGCGATGCCGGCAATCGCGATGCGCCGCTCGGGAATGACGGCCTCGAGCTGTGCATGCCTGGCTTCGAGCGTGGATCGCTCGCTGCGCATGCCTGCCGTTCGCGTCTCGATCTCCTCGGCGGCGTGGCGGCTGGCGGTCCATGCGTCGCGGGCCGCGTCGCGCCGAGCCGCAATCCCATCGCGTCGCTGCCGCGCCCTGTCGGCTGCGGCCTGTCGCGCGGACAGCTCACCCACAGGCTCGCGCGCATGGGCGCCGTTCGAGTCCTGCGGCGCGTCGATGGCCCGTAATGCGGCGAGTTCGGCGACCAATCGGTTCACCCGTTCCTGCTCACGGTCCATCGCCGCGTCGGCTGCGGCGCGAGCCTCGCGGGCGATGCGTGCCGTGCGATCCGCCTCGTCATTGGTCTCTCGCGCGGCAAGATGCTCATTCCGCACGGTCCGAAGCGTCTCCGTCGCAGAATGCGCCGCTTCCTGGGCGTCCCGGAAGCGAGACTCGAGCTCGATCACCGCGAGTCGAAGCTCATGGCGCCGCGCGTGGGCCCGGACAGTCGCTCCGCCCGGGGGGTCGCCTCGACCGCGGATCACGACGCCGCGCATGTCAGCGAAGTCACCGTCAACGGTGACCGCTGCCCAACCCTGAGGGAGTCGGCGCCAGCCGCTCAGCAATGCCTGCAGGTCTGCGGCCAGGGCGGTACGTGCGAAGACTCTCGGGGCATCCATCATGCCGATCCACTCGGCGACGGTTTGATGGCCACCCACCGCGGCCAGGGCAAGCTCCCGACCATCAATCGCATCATCGTCAGGGGCAAGCAGCCGCGCGGCACCGCGCGCGTCGCCGATCTCGGACGTCGGATCCGCATCGGTCCACAGCAGCGCGTTCTCGACCTCGCCACCGACCGCCGCCTCGATGGCGGGCCACGAAGCTTCCGGCGCAGCAATCGTGTCGAGCACGGTCGGCCAGCCTGCCGCCGACAGGCGACGACCCAGCCGCGCGGAGCCGTCATGTGGCTCGGCCAGGGCCTCGAGCTCGGCGCGAGTGGCTGCGAGCCGTTCCGTGAGCTCGGTGACCGCTTGGCGAGTCGCATCGGACAGCTCCTGGGCCGCATCCCGCGTCGCCTCGGATGTTTCGAGGACACGTGCGGCGTCCAGGGCGGCGCGCGCCGCGTCCTGCTGGCGCCGAGTTGCGAGCACCGCCGCCGAGCGCAGGACATCAAGCGCCTCTTCGGCCGCGGAGCGTTCACTGATGGCATGCTCGAGACGGGACCGATGGCGCTCAGCCTCCTCGAACACGCGCGCCCGAGACGCGATCAGGTCACTGTGGCGCGCGCGGAGCTCGGAGACCGCCTGCTCGGCCGCCAGCAGGCCGTCGTCAGCGGCGGCGAGCTCGGCCACCGTGGCACGCCAGCGTTTCTCGGCGGCGACGGCAACGGCGATCGCCGGCTCCACGTCCTCGCCCGCGGTGCCGTCCATGAGTGCGCTGAGCGCCTGCGCAGTGGACCGGAGCTCCCCCTCCTCTCGGTCCAGGGTCTCGGTCAGCTCCGCTTCACGGGCGCCGATTGCCTCGATACGGCCCTCGACCCGAATCAACACCTCGCGTGCCTCCTGGCGCGCGTCCGCCGCTGCGCGCGATGCCTCTTCCGCCGCCCAGTACCGTTCCTCGGCGGCGGCCACCGCCGCCCGGGCCGCGTCCTGGGCGTCTCGATACGCGGCAAGGGCGGATTCGGCGGCCGCGGCTCGCCGGCGTGCCTCGCCGAGCGTCGCCCTCGCGGCCTGCTCGCGACGATGGTGTGAAGCGGTCACGAGTGCCCGCGCCCGGACACCGAGCGTGTCGTGCTGCTGCTGGTGCTCCGCCTGCATTGCCAGGCGTCGCACCTGGGGCCTGAGCTCACCGATCAGATCGCTCATCCGCGTCAGGTTGTCGAGCGAGCGTGTGAGGCGGCTGGAGGCTTCATTGCGCTTCACCTGGAGCGCCTTGACGCCGGCGGCCTCCTCGAACAGCTGCCTCCGCTCCTCGGGTCGCAGCGAGAGTGCCGCGTCGACCGTTCCCTGCCCGACCACCACCAGCTCATTCGCTCCCAGTCTGCCCTCGCCGAGCAGGTCGACCACGTCGCGGAGCCTCGCGCGAGACCCGTTGATCAGGTACTCGCTCTCGCCGGAGCGATACGCGCGACGGCCGATCGCGACCTCGGCAAAATCGATCGGCAGCCAACCGTCAGCGTTATCCAGCGTCAGGCTCGCCTCGGCCATGCCCTGTGGCTTGCGGCGCTCGGAGCCGCCGAAGATGACATCGTCGGCCCGCCGAGTGCGGAGCGACCTGTTGGACTGCTCGCCGAGCACCCAGCGAACGGCATCGGCCATGTTGCTCTTGCCGGAGCCATTCGGGCCGATCACGGCATTCACACCAGGCTCGAAGATGAAGCGCGTCGGATCGGCGAACGATTTGAAGCCGTGAAGTCGAAGCTCCTTCAGCCGGCTCACAGGGCGGGCTCCTGGGCCAGGCCGTCGAGCACCTCTGGGAGGCCGATGAGCGCCGCCTGGGCCGCCTGCTCTTCCGCGCGCTGACGGCTCGATCCGAGACCCAGGCCGAATGCCGTGCCATCGATGACGACCGTCACCCTGAATCGCTGGTCGTGGGGCGGCCCCGTGGTGTCAACGAGGTGATAGATCGGCTTCACTCCCCGGTAGCGCTGCGTCCATTCCTGGAGCTGCGACTTCGCCGATTTCGGCGCGCCGGGATTGAGCGCGAGTGATGCGAGACGCGGCGCAAAGAGGTGCGCCATCACCGTTTCGGTACGCTCCGTGCCCTCGCTCAGGGACAGAGCCCCCGCCAGCGCTTCGAAGCAGGCGGCAAGCACCGACGGACGGGCGGCGCCGCCGGCTTCGGTCTCACCGCGGCCGAGCCGGAGGTATCGGTCGAGGCCGATCGAGAGCGCCATCTCGGCCAGGGCATCTCGATTGACCAGCGCCGCCCGGCGCGCGGTGAGCGATCCCTCGTCATCATCCGGGTAGCTGACGAACAGGAGCCGGCTGACGGCAACCCCGATGACCGCATCGCCGTAGAACTCCAGCCGTTCATTGTGGCCAGCGGCGAGGGCCGGGTTCTCGTTGAAGAATGAGCTGTGGACGAATGCCTGGCGGATCAGCTCCGGCTCACGCGGGATGATGCCGAGGCGGGCACTCAGCTCATCCAGGGACGAAGCATCCATGGGCGAACCCGTCTACTGCTGGTGCTCCTCGATGAAGT
Organism: Chloroflexota bacterium; assembly: GCA_013694645.1. Taxonomy (GTDB): domain Bacteria; phylum Chloroflexota; class Limnocylindria; order QHBO01; family QHBO01; genus JACDBZ01. Next base: position 19,979 of record JACDBZ010000132.1, on the reverse strand, counting down.
CGACGGCGTCCTGGACCTTCTGGATCTTCTCGGCATCCTCGTCCGAGATCTCCATGCCGAACTCTTCTTCGAGACTCATGATGAGCTCGACCAGGTCGAGCGAATCGGCATTGAGGTCTTCGACGAACGAGGCCTGGGGCTGAACTTCTTCTTCGTCGACGCCGAGCTGCTCGACAATGAGCTTCTTGAGGCGGTCGTACGTGGTCCCGTCTGTCACGAGTTCAGGTTCCTCCACCCGGTGATCTGGAAACGCTTCCTAACACGCCATTGACGAGGCGTCGCGCCGCGTCGCCGGCGTAGATCCGGGCGAGGGAAACTGCGTCACGCATCGTCTCCCCGCTCGGGGTCGCGGCGGAGTATAGCACCTCGTAGATCGCGCTCCGAAGGATCGTGCGCTCGATTCTGCCCAGTTCGGGAACCGGAATCAGCGGTGCCTCGACGGCGATCCGGCGGTCCAGCGAATCGCGGTGCTCGGTGACGCCACCGATGATCCGCGCCGCGTGCGACCGGACCTCGTCCGGGACCTCGCGCTCGAGCGCCAACCGGTCGAGCGCCGCCTCGGCACTACCGGGCCGAAATTCATCCTCGAAGAGCGCCAGAAGCGCGAGACGGCGGGCGAGCATCCCCGCCGTTGACGCCTTTCGCCTTCCGCTTGCGCTCGTGGGCATGCTCAGCCGCGATCCCGATGCAGGCGCGCCGCGATGCGCGAGCGAACCCCCCGATGCGCGAGCGCAGGGTGCTCCTTCGTCCATTGTCCGATGAGCTCCGGAACCCGGGCTTCGGCCGATTCGGATGCGATCCTGATCGCGTTCTCGATCATGCGCGCCTTCGCTCTGCCGTGGGTCACAATGCTGACGCCCTTGACACCCAGCAGCGGCGCCGACGCGTATCGCTCGTAGTCGAACCGTGCCTTGAGACGGTCGAAGCCAGGCTTGAGCGCCAGGAGGGCGATCGGCGCGATCGGCCCCTGCTGGAGGTCCTCGCGCATCGCCCGAAAGATGAATCCCGTGATCCCCTCGAAGAACTTGATCACCACGTTGCCGACGAATCCGTCGCAGACGACGACGTCGGCACGATGCGCGATCATGTCGTGCGCCTCGACGTTGCCGACGAAGTGAAGGTCCAGCGCGGCGAGCTTGGCGTGTGCCTCCCGCGCAAGGTCATCCCCCTTCTCGACCTCCTCGCCGATATTGAGCAGACCGATGCGCGGATTGGGGACGCGGAGGACGTGCTCGGCAAAGATTGCGCCCATGGCGGCGAACTGGACGAGATTCTCGGGGTCCGAGTCGACGTTCGCACCCACGTCGAGCAGCATGACCGGTCCGGTGGCGGTGACCATGTGTGCCGGGAGCGCGGGCCGGTCGATCCCTTCGATCCGTCCGAGACGGAAGACCGCGGCGGCCATGGTGGCGCCCGTGGAGCCGGCGCTGACAACGGCATCTGCCTCACCGTCGCGCACGAGGTTGGTCGCGACCAGGATCGAGGACCGTCGCTTCGTGCGCAGGGCGGTGGCCGGATGCTCCCCCATCTCGACGACCTCGGGCGCATCCACGAAGCGGACGTTGGGAGGCACGCCCTTGCCGTATGCAGCGACTTCTCGCTCGAGGCGCGGAAGGTCCCCGACGAGACTGATCTCATCGGGACTCTGAAGTGCGTAGTCGATTGCGCCGCGAACGATCTCGCGAGGAGCGTGGTCGCCTCCCATCGCGTCGATCGCGATGCGCATCGTGGTTAGCGCTGGCCTTCGACCGGCGTGACCGGCTCGATCACGACCGCCTCACGGCCCGCGTACCAGCCGCAGGTCGGACAGACGTGATGCGCGCGCTTCAGCTCATGGCAATGCTCGCACTCGACCAGCGGCGGAGCACTGATGGCGAGATGCGCGCGGCGCTCACCCTGGCGCGCCTTGGAAACCTTTCGCTTGGGAACGCCCACGCGGAACTCCTTGACCGATATGTGAGAGGACGCCGCAGTATAGCCGGAGCGCCAATTCGGTGACGACCGGGTGGCGGGTCGGAATCTCGGGCACGTCCGGTCCGGGCGACTGTCCATGAAGGGTTCGGCACGGCCACGCCGCCCTGCCGGGTTTGGGCGACCTATCGGTGCCGATCGGCACAGGCCCCGCATGCGGGCCGCTCCGTCGACGGTCCGACGCTGGTATTTCAGCGCAATCCGGCGTGGACGCACGGAGCTGCAACCGGTTCAGCTCTCCCGATCGCGAAGCAGGGCGGCGAGCCCGGCGAGACGTGGGTCGATCTCCTCGCCACCATGTGCATGGTCACCCGAATCACGGCGTCCTCCACACTCAACGCAGAGCCCGGGGCAATCGGGGCGGCAGAGCGGATGCATCGGCTCCGTGAGGGCCAGCTCATCATGAAAGACTCCGTCAAGCTCGATCTCGTGATGCTCGTCGATTCGCAGCGTCGCCTCCGCGTCTCCGACCTCGAGCGGAATCGGCGTGCCGGTGTCGGGGTCGATGCTCGGCAGGAATTCCTCGTCGACGCCGACGCGTATCTCCTCGACATACGGATCGGTGCACCGCGCACACGTTCGGCGGAGTGGTGCCCGGACACTTCCTCTGACCAGGATGCCGCGATTCGTGCGCTGGAGGCGCAGGTCGGCATCAAGCGGCCCCGCGAGCTCGACGTCGGTGCCCAGGGTCACGTAACGGTCGCGAAGCCGCACGTCGCGGATCACGCCGGGCGGCTCGTGCAGGAGCCCGGCCACGTTGAACGAGATCATGGCCGGGTTGCGGCCCGGGCCTGCTCCTCGGCATCCACCACGATTGCGCCAGTCTCCGGCCGCCCGTCGCCGGCGGACGGACGATGGCGATCGTCGAGCATGTCGATACCGCGCTTGATGCTGGTCAGCGCCTTGATGCACTCCCCCTCGAGCCGGATCAGGACGCCGGCCGCGTACTCGTCGGCGCCGCGTCGCACTTCGCGAGCCTCGGCCTGCGCCTGCTCGAGCAGCTCGCCGGCACGCTGCTGTGCGGCGCGCACCAGCTCGCGCTCCTCGAGCATCTGGGCGGCCTGCTCCTGGGCCCGCGCGATGATCGCGTCCCCCTCCTCGCGCGAACGTTCCGTGATACGTCCAGCCTCCTCGGTGATGCGCCGCGCCTGGCGCACCTCGTCGGGCACGGATACACGAAGCTGGTCGATCAGCTCGAGAACGGTTGCCTGGTCGAGAACGACATTGTTCGTCAGCGGCAGCTTCTTGCCGGTTGCCACCATCGATTCGAGTCGCTCGACCAGGAAGATGATGTCCGTGGCGCACGCCTCCTTGGCCGCGATTATACGCGCGGCTCCGTGCTGAGTCGCTCGGTCAACGCGATGGCGACCGGCGCCGGGACCATGGGTCCGATGTCGCCTCCAAAGCGTGCGACCTCTTTCGTCAGCGACGAGCTGACGTAGCCGAACTCGAGCGCGGTCATCAGAAAGGTCGTGTCGACCTCCGGGGCCAACTTGCGATTGGTGAGCGCCATCTGGAGTTCGGCCTCGAAATCGCTGACTGCGCGCAGTCCGCGAACGATGAAGCCTGCCCCGTGGCGGCGTGCGAACGTGACCGTCAGGCCGTCGAAGGCGTCAACGCTCACATGTGACCCGAGATCTGCGACGCAACGGTCGATCAGGTCGACCCGCTCATCGATGCTGAACAGCGGCGCCTTCTTCGGGTTGTTGAGCACCCCGATCACGAGCCGATCGAACAGGCCCGACGCGCGGCGCGCGACATCGAGATGCGCGTTGGTCATCGGATCGAATGAGCCGGGAAAGACCGCGACCCGCGTCATCAGCCTGGAGCCTCCAGAAAGCTCAGCATTGTCTCTCCGAACCGACGCTGCCGGACGAGGTGCAGCCCGCGTGCCTCGGGCACCTCCGTCCGCCAGAAGTGCTTGACCACCACCATCGCGTCCTGGGCCAGCTTCGGCTCGACGGCGCGAAGCGGCGCCACGATAGCACGCAGCTCGTACGGCGGATCAAGGAAGACGAGGTTCCAGGCCTCGTCGGCCGGCAGCGCCAGGAAGCGTTCCACATCGGACTCCGCCACGTCCGCCAGCTCAGCGAGGTGGGTACGCCCGAGGTTGCCGCGCAGGGCAACGAGCGCCGGGCGGGCGTGCTCCACGAATGTCGCGTGAGCGGCACCACGTGACAGGGCTTCGATGCCGATCGCACCACTGCCGGCATACAGGTCCAGCACCCGGGCATCCAAAACCCGGGCGCCGAGGATCCCGAACAGCGTCTCCTTCACGCGATCCGTGATCGGTCGCGTCCCGCGATCACGTGGCGCCACCAGCGGATGGCCTCGGGCAACACCGGCGATGACCCGCATCAGGCGGCGTCGCCCTCCTCTTCAATCGGCGCGAAGTCTTGCTGGAGGCGCGCCAGCAGAGGACGCCCTGCCAGGGACGGATCGGCACCGATGATCCCATCGGCGAGCTCGCGCGCCCGCTGCGCGAGCTCGACGTGGCGAGGATCGAAGAGCGAGGCCACCCGCAGTGGCGGCAGGCCTGACTGGCGGGTGCCGAGCAGGTTGCCAGCGCCCCGAAGCTGGAGGTCCGACTCGGCGATCGCGAAGCCGTCGTTCGAGCCGCGCACGACGTCGAGGCGGCGCGTGGCCAGCTCATCGGTCACATCGGACAGGAGGATGCAGAAGGAGCGGTGCCGGCCGCGGCCGACCCGGCCCCGGAGCTGGTGAAGCTGCGCAAGGCCGAAGCGCTCGGCATCCTCGATCAGGATCACGCTCGCATTCGGCACGTCGATGCCGACCTCGATGACGGTCGTGGCGACGAGCAGGTCCATCTCGCCCGCCGCAAAGGCGGTCATCGTCGCGTCGCGCAGCTCCGCCTTCTGCTGGCCATGGACCATGCCGATTCGCAGCTGGGGCAGCGCTTCCCGCAACCGCTCGGCCTCCGCCTCGGCACTTGCCACCTCGAGCGACCTGGATTCGGCCACGAGCGGCACGACCACGAAGCCCTGGCGCCCCTCCCCCGCCTCGGCAGCCAGGAAGGCCTCGATCTTGGGCAGCGCTCGCCGGTCGCGGATCTCGGTGCGGATCGGCTCACGGCCCGGCGGAAGCTCGCGGATCGTGCTGATCGAGAGGTCGCCATAGACGGACAGGGCCAGCGTGCGCGGGATCGGGGTGGCGGTCAGCGCCAGCACGTGAGGCTCACCGCCGGTTCCCTTGGCCTGGAGCGCCGCGCGCTGGCCGACCCCGAAGCGGTGCTGCTCGTCGACGATCACCAGGCCGAGCCGCGGAAACTCGACCGCCTCGCTGATGACGGCGTGGGTGCCGATCACGACCTCGGCCGCGCCCTCCGCGATGGCGTCGTGAATCTCGCGCTTGCGCGCCACTGGCAGCGAGCCGGACAGGAAGTCGACACGCACGCCGAGCCGGTCGAGGAGCGGGGCGAGGCCGGCGTGGTGCTGCCGCGCCAGGATCTCGGTCGGCGCCATCAGGGCACCCTGCCAGCCGGCGCGCACGGCAGCCGCCAGCGCCACGGCCGCGACCGCGGTCTTGCCGCTGCCGACGTCCCCCTGGAGCAGACGGCGCATCGGTCGTTCGGTCTCGATGTCGCCAAGCACCTCGCCGATGGTCGTGATTTGGTCATCGGTCAGGGTGAAGGGCAGCGCGCCGATGATCTCGGTGCGGTCCGCCTCGCTCACCGCGATTCGGGGCGCCTTCAGTCCGGCTCGCGCCTCCCGCGCCTGCGCCAAGGTCAGCTGGAGGGCAAGCAGCTCGTCGAAAGCCAGCCGATCAAGCGCTTCCTTCACATCAGCCGCCTCCTCGGGAAAGTGGGCTGTGCGCAGCGCATCGTCGAGCGCCGGCAGGCCGTGGCGCTCCGCATCCGTCAGAGGGTCGATCACGGATGGCAGCCCGTGATCGAGGATGCGGGCAAGGAGCTCCCGCAGGCGCCTCTGCGTCACGCCGACGGTAAGGTGATAGACCGGAACAACGCGCGCGGTGTGGACCGAATCGCGGCCGACCGCGCTGAACTCGGGGGAGGTGAACTGCGGGCGCCAGCCTCGCTGCGTCACCTTGCCCGACACGATCACCTCGTCCCCCTGTTGGAGGCGGCGCTCGACGTAGCGACGGCCGAACCAGATGGCCTCCGCGGTGCCGGTGTCATCGGTCAGCTGCGCGATCACGCGCTGCGGCCGCCTGCCGAAACCAGGCTCGACGCGAACGGTGGCCACCGTCGCCCGCGCCGACTGTTTCTCGTCGGGCACCAGCTCGCCCAGCGGGCGCAGCTCGCTGAAATCGTCGTAGCGGAACGGCAGGTACCAGAGCCCGTCGCGAACGGTGCTGATTCCCAGCCTGGCCAGCGTCGCCGCGCCGCGCGCCAGCTCCGGCATCGCAGAACGAATCGGTTGATCGAGCGCATCCGGGACGGCCACGCTCACGCTTTGACCGGCCAGCTCGATTGCATGGCTCGATCGTAGCGTGCTACCATCCCGATCGCCCGGCGCCTCGCGCGGGCTCCCTTTGTGAGTGGAGATCGATTCGACCATGGCCCGCGTCTGCGACATCTGCGGCAAGCGCCCGATCACCGGCTGGAATCCCCAGTCGGTCGGGATGAACCGCAAACGCGCCCTGCGCCGATGGCTACCAAACCTTCAGCCCATGACGCTCACTGCCGACGGCAAAGTCACGAAGGTCAAGGCCTGCAGTCGCTGCCGCCGCACCGCCCAGAAAGTCTGACCTCCTCCTCCGGAGACCGATGCGCCCGCGTCGCAACGACGCGGGCGTCGTTGTGTCCGGCCCGGGTTCCCGGTCAGGATTGATGCCGTGCGGGTGGATACTTGGCAACTTCCGGCCGCGACGGCGCACTACGGGTAACGCCGCCTCTGGCCGCCGGACTACGAGACGAGGTCCCGCTCCGAGTCGAGGACGAGCGTGAAGGGTCCGTCGTTCACCAGCTCGACGGCCATGTCGGCGCCGAATCGTCCGGTTTCGACGCGGGGGGCGGCATCGCGCAGCCGCTCGACAAAGCGAGCGACCAGCGGCGTTGCGACATCCGGCAGGGCGGCAGCAGTGAAGCCGGGACGTCGACCGCGCCGCAGATCCGCGTAAAGCGTGAACTGGCTGACCACCAGCAACGACCCGCCGGTGTCGGCCAGGGCCAGGTTCGTCCGCCCTTCCGCATCCTCGAAGTAGCGCAGGCAGATCAGCTTGTCGGCCATGCGGTCGACGACCTCGGTCGTGTCGTCCGCGCCGATGCCGACGAGCACCATCGCGCCGGCATCGATCTCACCGAGCAGCTCGCCATCGGACCGGACGGAGGCGCGAGTGACGCGCTGCACGACGAGGCGCATCGATCTATGGAGACGACGAGGGGCTGGGCGATCCTGCTGGCGCCTCCGAGCTCATCGGCCCGGCATCCTCGTCCTCCCGCGGCGGACCGAGCGCAGCTTCGCTGAAGATCGCGCGTGCATTCCAGATCATCCAGCCTTTCGCATCGTTATCGGCCGCGGCCTGGAACTCGGACTGGACCTGCGCCGCGGTGTACGGCGCAAACGGCCCGTAGCCGAAGTCCTGGATCCAAGGCCGGATGACGACCGGCAGGCCGTCGGCCTGCTTGTTCATGATCTGGAGCGTCTCGTCGATGACCTCGTACGGGAAATTGTTCGGCACCTCGAAGCCGAACACGCCCGGTCCGTAATGGCTCGGGTAGACCATCGGGTTGAAGTAATCGACGTACGGCATGATCACCTCCGGGCGCTGCCCGATGCCCTGGTCGTCCGGCACGATGAAGCTGATCGGGAAGACGTCGGCTCCCAGGAAGGTCCGCGTCATCTCGAGCTCCTCGCTCACGATACGCAGCACTCGCTGGATCGCCGGCAGGCGGAACGACTGCGTGTTCGGCAGGTTCGTATCGGCCACGTCGTACGGACCGTCGCTGAAGAAACGGATGTAGTCGAGCTGGACCTCGTCGAAGCCCTTGGCCGCGAGGTCCCCGGCGATGCTCGCGACGTATTCCGCCACGCCCGGGGCCGACGGATCGAGCCATGCGCCGCCGATGTTGTCGCGCCATGGCTCACCGGTGGCGCTGTTGCGCACCGCCAGCTCCGGCCGCGCCAGGGCGCTGGTGTTGTCCTTCATGACCACCATCCGCGCGATCGTGTAGATCCCACGCTCCTTCAGCATGGGCAGGAGCTCCTCGAGGTCGAACACGGGCGACTCGCGCACGGCGCCGACCTCGATCGCCGATCGCAGGTCGGTTGCGTAGTAGAGGCGACCATCGGTCTCCTTGACGTCGATGACGAGCGCGTTGGCCTCGGTCCGCGCCAGGAGCTCGAGCATCGCGTCGAGCCGACCGGCACCCTCGAACACCGCTGACGGCGCGTACAGGGCGCGCGCCTCGAACGGCTGCATGCTGACATCTCCCTGGAGCTCATCGCCGATCAGAATCTCCGCGAGTCGATACCCGGGCATCTTGTAGATCAGCGAGCCATCCTCGGGGACGCCGGCCAGCGCGTAGACGCCGTCCGCGTCTGTCTCGGTGATGAGCTGGCTGCCATCGATGAAGACGCGAACTCCGGCGAGCGGCTCCCCGTCCGGATCGGTCACGGTGCCATTGACCACGTTCGGTCGAACCTCGATGCGCAGGTCACCCTGGTCGGGCAGCCTCGCCGTGGCGGGGTCATGGCCGTCTGCCTCGACCTCGACCCTCGCGCCCCGCATGGCGGTCACGGGGGCCGATCCGTCGGTCCCCGTGCGGACGGCGCTCCCGCCGACTCGGACCTCGGCGCCGGCAACCACCTCACCGCTGCCGCGGGCAACGACGATCACGTCCGCATCGCGCGGCTGCTCGGGCGTCGGCGCGGGCGTCGCGAATGGCAGCTGCGGCGCATCCTGGCTGCACGCCACGGTTGGCAGTGACACCACGAGCACGGCGAACCCGGACAGGAGATATCGGCGAGCCGGCAGCGTCAGGTCCATTCGGCGTCGGTGCGGCCGCGTGCCGCGTCGCGAAGGCCGGCGACCGCGGGCGCCAGGTCGCCACTCGTCCCGTACAGGGCGCTACCGGTGACGAGCACCTCCGCGCCGGCGGCATATGCCTGCCCGATCGTCCCGAGACTGACGCCGCCATCGACCCCGATCGGCAGGTCGATGCCGCGATGCCGGATCTCGGCCGCGAGCGCCGACAGCTTGTGGACGACCCCCTCGATGAACGGCTGGCCACCCCACCCGGGGTACACGGTCATGACGAGGAGCATGGCCACGCGCTCCAGGTACGGAAGCACCGCCTCGGCGCCCGTCCCCGGATTGAGGGCGATGCCGGGTCGCTTGCCGGCCCGCTCGATTGCCTCGATCACTTCGGAGGGATCGTCATCGGCCTCCACATGGAAGATGACCAGGTCGCTTCCGGCATCGGCGAAGCGTTCGACGTAGGCGAGCGGATTGCTGATCATGAGGTGGCTGTGAAAGGGTAGGTCGGTCGCCGGCCGAACGGCCGCGACCACCACCGGACCCATGGTCAGGTTGTCGACGAAATGCCCGTCCATGACGTCGAGATGGATCGAGTCGACGCCGCCATCGGAGGCCCGCCGCACCTCGGCCCCGAGCTGCCCGAAATCCGCATTCAGGATGCTGGCGCTGATGTGCGGGTCGCCGGTCACGATGATGTGCCCGCGAACACCGCGGCTTCCCGAGCCTCGCGCAGCGAGCGGCCCGAGAGCTGCGCGTGAAGCTGACCGCACGCAGCGTCGATCTCGCGGCCTCGCGTGTCGCGCACCGTGACCGACAGGCCCCCGTCGCGCAGGCGTCTCATGAACCGCTCGATGCCGGCGGTCGGAGTTCCGCTCCAGCGTGACCCGGGCGTCGGGTTGAGCGGGATGAGGTTCAGATGCGATCGCCAGCCGCGCGCCAGCATGATCAGCCCGTCCGCCTGCTCGACCGTGTCGTTGAGCCCATCGATCATCACGTACTCGAGACTGACCCGGCGGCCGGTGCGGTCAGCGAAGCGCCTCCCTGCCGCGATCACCTCGCTGATCGGCCATTTGCGGTTGATCGGCACAAGCTCGTCGCGCAGCGCATCGGTCGCCGCGTGGAGGCTGATGGCCAGGTTGACCTGCGGAAGCTCCTCGATCATGCGGTCCATGCCGGGCACCACCCCGGAGGTGCTGACGGTGATGTGGCGCGCGCCGATGCCCAGGCGCTGCGGATCATTCAGGAGCCTCACCGCCTCGAACACGCGGTCGGAGTTGTTGAGCGGCTCCCCCATCCCCATGAAGACGATGTTGTAGTGGCCAGTCTTCGCGTCACCAAGGGCGCTCCACGGTGGCCGATGCCAGTGAAGCACCTGGTCGACGATCTCGCCGGGCGTCAGCTGGCGTCCGAAGCCGGCCTGTCCCGTGGCGCAGAACGGGCAGTTCACCGCGCATCCGGCCTGCGAGCTGATGCAGATGGTCGTCCGCTCCGCCATGGCGCCGCGCGCTGCGTAGCGCATGAGCACGGATTCGATACGCTGACCATCCGCCAGTTCGTGGACGGCCTTGGCCGTCATGCCGCCATCTGCGCCGATCACGTGGCTGTCCACGATGGTGCTGAAACGAAAGGCCAGCGCGACGTCGGAACGCAGCGCGGCGGGCAGGTCGGTGAGATCGTCGAACGTCGCAACCTCGGGCCGATGGGCTCCCGAGAGCACCTGGTCGACCCGGTACGCCGGCTCGCCGCGGGCTGAGAGCCACGCGGCGAGCGATGCAGAGTCGATCTCGCTGATCGCCGGCCGAGGGCCGACGAGAGAAAGCTCAGTCACGTCGGCCGAAGATGAGCCACGCGTAGTACAGGAATGTCAGCAGCGCGGTCAGCGCGCCGGCGACGTACGTCCAGGCCGCGGCCTTGAGGACTTCCCGGGCGCCGGTCTGCTTCTCCCCCACCATGCCCAGACCGTTGACGAATGCGAGCGCCTTGCCCGACGCGCCGATCTCGACCGGCAGGGTGGCGAACGTGAACAGGACGGCCGCCCCGAAGCCGATGAGCCCGACGATGGCCAGCCCCGGGATGGTGAGGAACACCCCGGCGATGATGAGCCACGGCGCGATGCCGGAGCCGAACTGCGCCGCAGGCACGATCGCCTGGCGCAGCTTCATGGCCGGTTCACCCGCGTGATCCTGGAGCGCGTGACCCACCTCGTGCGCGATGACGGCGGCTGCTGCCACCGACAGCCGCGGGCTGTTGGTCACGACCCCGGTCGTCGAGAGAGCAGAGGCATCGGCAACCTGGGTGCTGACACGCAGGACCTTACCGCGCGGGTCGTAGTGGTCGGTCAGCTTTCCGGGCGTCGGCTCGATCTTGACGTGCTGGAGGCCCTGGCGGTCCAGGAGCCTGCGCGCGAAATCAAAGGCATCCACGTTCATCCCGGAGTCCACCTTGGACCACTTGCCATAGGTCGACTTCACCCGCCACGCGGCCCAACCGGTGATGGCCAGGGTCGGGAGCAGGACGGCGACAATGTAGATCGGATCAAAGATCATCTTCTTACCCACCTCCGTGAGGGCTGCGCCGAGTATATCCGACCTGATCACGATCGACGCCGAGGCTCGAGGGGAGCCGGGGGACGCTCACGGCCGCTGGCGCATTCCCTCGGGCAATCGTTGGGTACCGAGCAGGACGTGCTCGCGACCGAGGCCACGGCGCCAGGCATCGGCCGACATCGTGGAACGGCCCTCGGGCTGTACGATCTCGAGCGCGAGGCCGCCGATCCCGCACGCCACGCTGGGCGTCTCCCCCGGAAGGAGGGAGCCGACCGGGACGTTGTCGACGCCCGAGACCGGACGCGCACGGCGGATGTGGATTCGCCGTCCGTCGATCGAGGTCCAGGCACCGGGCCACGGCTGCAGGGCACGGACCTGGCGATCGATCTCGATCGCCGGCCGCTGCCAGTCGATCCAGCCGTCGGCGCGCGCGAACGGGTGGACATGCGTTGCCGCGGCCGCATCCTGTGGTTCCGATTCGACAGGCCCTGACGCCCAGCGCTCGAGCTCCGCGGGCACGACCTCTGCGGCCAGGTCTGCGAGCGTCGCCTCGAGCTCCGGCGTCGTCTCGCGGCCGGCAAGCGACAGGGGCCAGCGTCGAACGACCGGCCCGGCGTCGAGCTCGGCCGTCATGACCATCAGCGTGACGCCGCCCTCGCGGTCACCCGCCAGGATGGTGCCGGCCACGGGCGCAGCTCCCCGGTGTCGGGGAAGCAGCGACGGATGCACGTTGAGCGGCGGTCGGTTCGCGACGTCCAGTATGCCCTGGGGCACGAGCTGGCCATAGGCGACGAGGATCAGGCCGTCGGGGGCATACGACCGCAGGGCCTCACGTGACTCTTCCGAGCGGAGACGGTGCGGCGTCAGCACCCGGATTCCGTGCTCTCGCGCGAAGGCAGTGACCGGCGTCGCGCGCAGCTGAAGACGCCGGCCGGCGGGCCGATCCGGCTGGCTGACGACCACGAGGTCGTCTGCCATCCCCACCACGCGCGACAGCAGCGGGACGCCGAATGCTCCCGTGCCCAGAAACGCGATCCTTCCGATACCCGCCACTAGATCCCGGCGGCGGCTTCTTCCGCGACCCGCTCGGAGGCGTCACCGACCCGCACCAGCTCGTCGACCGTTTCGAGGTGGTCGATGTAGAGATTCCCGTTCAGATGATCGATCTCGTGCTGAAGCGCGCGGGAGAAGAGGTCGGTACCCTTGACGCGGAATTCTCTCCCATGACGGTCCCGCGCCTTGACAGCCACCTTGTCGTGTCGAACGACCTCGGCAACGTATCCGGGGATCGACAGGCAGCCCTCCCAGTCCACCTGCTCGCCCGAGACCTTGATGATCTGCGGGTTCACGAGCTCTGTGATGCGCTCATCGATCTCGATGATGGCGACCTGGAGCGGGATACCGATCTGGTTGGCCGCGAGCCCCACACCGGGCGCGGCGCGCATCGTCTCGAGCATGTCGTCGAGCAGCCGATGGAGGCTGGCGTCGAAGGTCGAGACACGCTTCGTGCGCTCGCGCAGGATCGGCTCCCCGGCAGGGAGGATGCGGCGGATGGCCATGGCGCTGCGCATTGTACCGATTCACAGGAGAGACTCGGGATCCACGTCGATCGCGATTCCGGGAGGCACGCGCTCCAATGCGGCGGCACGCGTCTCGGCATCCGGCGCGCGGATGACGACCTGCATCCGGTAGCGTCCGGCGCGGCGCACCACGTACGACGGCAGTGGCCCGAGCACCTCGGCGCCGGGGACGGCAACAGCCGTAGCCGCCTGTCGCCCGCGCTCCTCGGCCCGGGCGCGGTCGGCATCGGCCACCAGCAGCCTGGCGAGCACGCTGAAGGGAGGGTAGCCGAGAAGTCGACGTCGAAGAAGCTCCTCATCCGCAAAGCCGTCGACGTCAAGAGCGGCCGCCGCCTTCACCGCGTAATGACCCGGCGCATACGTCTGGATGATGACGCGCCCCGGCATCGGTCCCCGACCGGCGCGCCCGGCAACCTGCGCCAGCAACTGGAACGTCCGCTCGGCGGCCCGGTAATCCGGCAGGTTGAGGGTGACGTCGGCCGCGATCACGGCCGCGAGGGTCACTGACGGCAGATCCAGCCCCTTGGCGGCCAGCTGCGTGCCGACCAGCACATCGGTCCGCCCTTCGCGGAAGTCGTCATAGATCGTCTCGAAGCCGCGTCGGGCGCTGAGGGCGTCGGAATCGAGCCGTCCGATGCGCAGGCCGGGAAATCGCGCGCGGAGCTCCGCTTCGACACGCTGCGTGCCGGCGCCGAAGTAGCGGATCCTTCCGCTGCCGCAGCTCGGGCATTTCTCGGTCGGAGCGGCGGATCGCCCGCAATGGTGACAGCGGAGCGTCGCGCCGTCGAGGTGGTAGACGAACGGCAGCTCGCAGTCGGGGCAGCGCAGGCTCTCGCCGCAATCGCGGCACAGGATGAACGTGGCGGCACCACGCCGATTGAGCAGCAGGACAGCCTGCTCGCTCCCTCGTCGAAGCGCACCCAGCGCATCGCCCAGGACCCCCGCGAAGATGGACCGGTTGCCGCCGGCGAGCTCGGCCCGCAGGTCGACGATCTCGATGGCAGGCGTGGAACCCACGCGACGCTCGGCCAGGTGCGCGTGAGCCGCATGGCCACCCCGTACGCGGGCAAGGCTGACGAGATCCGGCGTGGCGCTGCCGAGGATGATGCGGGCTCCCCCGATCGCCGCCCGCCGGCGCGCGACCCAGCGCGCGTCGTAGCGCGGCGTGCGGTCTGACTTGTAGCCACCGTCGTGCTCTTCGTCGACGACGATCAGCCCGAGGCGCGAGAGCGGCGCAAACGCGGCCGTACGCGTCCCGATGACGACATGAACCTCGCCGCGCAGCACTCGCCACCACTCATCGTGCCGCTCCCCCGCCGAGAGCCCCGAATGCAGCACGGCCAGCTCGTCGCCGATCAGCGCACGGAGACGATCCGCGATCTGCGGGACCAGGCTCATCTCCGGGACCATGACGATGACGTCCTGTCCGGATCCGAGCACCTCGAGCGTGGCCGCCAGGTAGACGTCCGTCTTGCCGGAGGCCGCGACGCCCTGGAGGAGAAGCTCGCCTCCCGGCGGCAGGGCACCGATCGCGTCGAGCGCCCCGCGCTGCTCGTCCGAGAGCTCGTGGCGCAGGTCGGGTGTCTCGGCTCGATGAGCGAGCGGGCTGCGCTCGACGGTCCGCCAGCCGAGCTCCGCCCGGCCGAGCGCGACGAGCCGGCGGGCAGGAGCGAGCAGGGCCGACGGCTCCGTCTCGAGCGCGATGGCCAGCTCCGCCATCGTCCGCTCCTCCCCACCAAGTGCGTCGAGAAGGGCTCGTTGCACGGGAGCGCGCCGCGTCGGCTGAGTCTCGCCGGCCAGGGGCCGCAGCACGCGCACACGCCGAGGATTCACACCGGCGGCGCGAAGTGACCACTCGGAGCGAAGGGCACCGTTCCGACGCATGCGCTCGAGCCAGGCCGTGCGTCCGCGGCGTGGCGCGAAGCGCATGAGCGTCGCATCCGACAGGCGCCCGTCGGCGTCCGTTGCCTCTTTCACGCCGGCGGGCAGACCCGAGGGGTCGAGGACCTCCCAGCGACGCGAAAGCCGCGATTCAAGGCCGGGCGGGAGCATCGCGGCCAGCGTGGTGCCGATCGGAGCCCGGTAATACGCAGCGATCCCCTCGGCCACGGTGAGCAGGTCCATCGTCAGCATCGGCCGCGAGACGACAGCCTCGATGGGCCTGAGGTCACCGTCGAGCGCGTCGGCCTCACTGGTCAGCACGTACCCGAGCGCAAGGCGGCGACCGTAGGGGACCAGCACCAGCGAGCCCGGGGCCGGGATCTCCAGCCCGGTGGGAACGAGGTAGCTGAACGTCCGCTCAGGCCGATCGGCGAGCGCGTCGACGGCCACGCGCACGGCGCGACGCGCCGGTGTCATGGCGAGCGCCTCAGACCCGAAGGCGGCGCGGTGGTTCGCGGCGTGCCTCTGCCTGGATGATCTTCCAGATCAGCTCGGCGGCTTCCTCCGCATGGCCTGTTTCGTTGACGACGACGTGGTCATAGTCGTCGGTGTCGGCCATCCAACGCTCGGCGTCACGCCGCCGCCGCGCGAGGGACTCGCTGGACTCGCTCCCCCGCTTGCGCAGCCGCCTGGCGAGGTCCGCCATGGACGGAGGCTTCACGAAGACGAGCAATGCATCCGGGACGGTGGCCCGAACCTGGCGTGCACCCTGCGGATCGATGGTCAGGATGGCGTCGCGACCGGCGGCCAGGATGCCGCGCACCTGGTCGATCGGCGTGCCGTACAGATTGCCGTGCACCTCGGCCCACTCCAGAAGTCCACCTGCATCCCGGAGGGTGACGAAATCGTCGTGCTGCAGGAAGTGGTAGTGCACGCCGTGCACCTCGCCACGGCGACGCGTGCGCGTCGTCGCCGTCACGATCGGCACGACCTGGGGATGGTGGCGGGCCAGCTCGGCGACGATGGTGCTCTTCCCGACCCCGGATGGACCCGACACCACGACGAGCAGCGGGTTCGGAAATGTCATTCGCTTCTGCGCATCATTTCGTGTCTCGGCGCTGCTCATGGTTCGACAGTGGCTCCCATGCCCTCGGGCAGCCGGCCGCTGGCGACGGTCACACCCGAGAGAGCGAGGCAGGCAGCCAGGTCGGCCGGCAGCTCGCTCCAGGCGCGGAGACGTCGCCCGTCGAGCGGCCGCTCCAGTCCCAGCCGGGCCGCGTGCAGGAACTGGCGACCCAGGCCGCCGGGGCCCTCTCCTCCGCCATAGCGCAGGTCACCGGCGATCGGGAGTCCGAGGTAGGTCAGATGTGCGCGAATCTGGTGCGTTCGTCCGGTGAGTGGGCGCAGCGCGAGCAGCGTGTAGCCGGAGCCCGCCGCGAGCACCTCGTATTCGGTGGTGGATTCACGGCCGCCGGCCACGACCGCCATGCGCTGGCGGTCACGCCGGTCGCGCCCGATCGGCGCCTCCACCCGGCCGCGCGGCGACGGCGACTCGCCTCGCACGAGCGCCAGGTACTCCTTCTCGATGCTTCGATCGCCGAACTGGCGCATGAGGCTGGCCTGGGCAAGGTCGTTCTTGGCGACCACGATCAGCCCGCTGGTCTCCTTGTCGAGCCGATGCACGATCCCGGGACGACCGACGCCGGCGACCGAGCCGAGTGCCTGACCACGGTCCCGCGCCCATCCGAGCAGAGCGTTGACGAGGGTCCCGCTGCGGTGCCCCGCTGACGGATGGACGACGAGGCCCGCGGGCTTGTCGACGATGAGCATCGTCTCGTCCTCGTACGCCACCCCGAACGGGATCGACTCCGGCTCCAGCGTCTCGTCGGGAGGAGCGCTCAGCTCGACGCTCACCCGTTCTCCGCCAAGGAGGCGGTCGCTCGAACGTCGACGCGCACCGTCGACCAGCGCCCGGCCGTCGCCGATGAGGCGTTGCGCGTGCGCGCGGCTGATCCTGCCCACCGCCGACACCGCGAGATCCACGCGTCCGGCCGGCGCGAGCCCCTCGACGGCCTCGCTCTCCACCTGACTGCTCATCTCGCGGTCTCGGCCGCTCGGGGCTGCTCCACGAAGGTCAGGTACGCGACGAGCGCGCCGATCCCCAGCACCACGGCCGAATCGGCGACGTTGAAGGTCGGGAAGCGCGTATCACCGAACCCGAGGCTGACGAAGTCGATGACATAGCCGAGTCGCAGGCGGTCGGTCAGGTTGCCGAGCGCGCCGGCCAGGATCGCCCCCAGGACGACCTGGACCCACGGGCCACGGCCGACGAGGGTCCGATGAAAATAGACGACCATCCCGATCGCGACGAGTGTGACCGGCACGAACAGCCAGGTGGCGCCTGGCAGGATGCTGAAGGCGGCGCCGTCGTTGCGAACGTGCCAGAGCTGGGCAAGATCGCCGATCACGTCATGACGATCACCGAGTGCCACGTTCGCCACCACGAGCGCCTTGGTGACCTGGTCCGCGGCGTACAGCACGAGCGCCGTGCCCGCCAGCACGAGCACGGGCCTCAGCGATGCCTCTCGGTCGGACCCGGCCTCCACGAATCCACTCTAGCCGACCGGCAGCCGATCAGGAGCGGCCAACCGAGAGGCGCAGGATGAAGCCGTCGACTTCGAGCGCCTCGTCGGCGTCAGAGTCGGAAAGCACCCCGTCGGTCTCGAGCTCCACGGAGGTCGCCAGCAGCTCGTCCGCCAGCCACGCGCGGTGAGGCAGCAGGCGCTCGGCGATCTCCGGAGCGGCCGCGATCGCAACCCGCACCCGGTCGCTGATCTCATAGCCTGCCGCCTTGCGCATGGCCTGGAGTCGGTGGGCAACCTCGCGTGCCATGCCCTCGGCGGCGAGCTCGTCGTCCAGCGTGGTGTCGAGCCCGACAAGCAGGTCGCCGTCCTCCGCCACCTCGTGGCCCGGCCGCCCCCGGGCCGTTAGCTGGAACTCGTCGGGCTGGAGCGTCACCTCCCCGACGGTCGCAGTGCCGTCGTCGTTGATGCGCCAGGTGCCCGAGCGCACGCCGGCCATGATCGTGCCCACCGCCGCGCCATGCCGGGGACCGATCACCGGCAGAAGCGGATAGAGCGTGCGCTCGACCATCTCCGATTCATCGGGGATGAGCTCGATCTCGCGGACGTTGAGCTCCTCGCGAATCTGCTGCCGCAGGTCGGCCTCGATCGCCTCATCGGCCCCGAAGCCGTCGCTGCCTGCCGGCAGCTTGACCCGGACCGTTCGCAGCGGCTGCCGCGTCCGCACCGCCGAAGCCGAGCGCGCCGCGCGTCCGAGGGCCACGGTGCGACGAGCGAGATCAACCGCCGCGTCCACCGACCGGTCGGCACGACCTGCCACGCGCTCCGGGAAATCCGCCAGGTGCACGCTGTCGGGCGCGTCGGGAGTGACCGTGACGACGAGATTCTCCCAGATCGCGTCCGCGACATGCGGCGCGAACGGGGCGAGCAGCCGGGTGAGCGTCGCGAGCACCTCGTGGAGCGTCGCGTATGCAGCTCGCTTGTCGGCATCGAGCTCGCCCTTCCAGAACCGGCGTCGATTCCGTCGCACGTTCCAGTTGGTCAGGTCACCGACGAATGCCTCGATCACGCGAGCCGCCCCCATCGGCTCATAGCGGTCGAGCCCCTCGCGCACCCCGCCGACGAGCGAGTCCAGCCGCGACAGAACCCATCGGTCGAGCAGGGTGCGTACCGCGTCCACGCCTTCGGTCTGTTCCGGCGTCCAGCCGTCGAGCCGTGCGTACGTGACGAAGAACCCGTAGGTGTTCCAGAGCGGCAGGAGGAAGCGACGCACCACCTCGTGCCCCGGCCCGTACCCAAAGTTGATATTCGTGGCGGGGTTCGCCGCCGCGAACATCCAGCGCATGACGTCCGCACCGATCTGATCGGCCGCATCCTCGAACGCGATCGAGTTGCCCTTCGACTTGTGCATCTCCTCGCCATGCTCGTCGCGCATCAGTGCATAGGCGAACAGCGCGCGTGACGGGGCCTCTCCGGTCATCACCGTGCTCATCGTGAGGAGGGCGTAGAACCAGTTGCGGAACTGGCCGGGAAACGACTCCGTGACCAGGTTGGCGGGATACCACTCCTTCCAGTACTCGCGATCCGAATTCCACTTCAGCGTGGAGAGGCCGACGATGCCGGCGTCCAGCCATGGATTGCCGACGTCCGTGGTCCGGCGCGACACGCCGCCGCACGAGGGGCAGGTGATCTCGACCGCATCGACCCACGGCCGATGCGGGGAATGGCCGTCGAACGCGTCCCAGCCCGCGATCGCTCGCTCGCGCAGCTCATCCTTCGAGCCGATGACCTCCCAGCCCTCGCAGTCGCCGCACTCCCAGATCGGAAGTGCCAGCCCGTAATAGCGCTTCTTGCTGATCATCCAATCGTCCATGTTGCGCAGCCAGTCGAGCTCGCGCTCCCTGAGACCGATCCCCTCCGGGAGCCAGTCCATGGACCGTGTCGAGGCGCTGATCGGCTCGCGCAGTGGATCCATCGAGATGAACCACTCGTCGACCAGCCTGAAGAGGAGCTGCGTGCCGCAGCGCCAGCAGACCGGATAGCTGTGCAGGTAGCTCTCTTTCGCCACGAGGAGGCCCTTGCTGTCCAGGTCCGCGGCGACATCGCGGGCGAGGTCAACGCCCGCATCCTCGGTTGCGCCCGCGTACCTTCCGGTCTGCCATCCGTAGCCATCGCCGAAGATCCCGAACTGATCGATCGGGTCGAGAACGGGAAGGTCATGCACCTTCGCGAGGGCGAAGTCCTCCTGGCCGCAGCCAGGGGCGATGTGCACGATCCCGGTTCCCTCGGCATCGGATACCTCGTCCCACGGAATGACGCGGTGCTCCACCGCCGCCGCGATCGGAAGCTCGTCGAAGGGGCCGTGGTATGCCAGGCCGACCAGCTCCTGCCCATGTGCCTCGCGGAGGACCTCGGCGTCACGCGCCACCCGGACCTTCGAGCCTGCGCTCACCCAGCTC
>JACDBZ010000110.1 GCA_013694645.1 Chloroflexota bacterium | reverse complement strand
GCCGGCGCCATCGCCCGCCAGCTCGCGTCGCAGAACGCCGACTACCAGGAGGCCATGAAGGAATACCCGGCGCTGCTGGTGCCAGTGGTCGAGCTGCATGCGCGCGGCACCGGGCCCTTCGCCGGCGACGCCGACCGTATCAAGCACCGCTACGTGGCCGCCTGATCCGCTCCTCGCGAATTCCGGGCCGCGTACGGCACCGTCGGTCTCGACAAATGCCCGCGTTGGGTGCGTTAGCCAGGGAGGCGATCCGGGGCAACTCCTCCTACGCTCGTGCAGGCGAAACTGCCTGCTGCGCCCGAATGCGAACAGGCCGCGCGTATGACAATGCGCGGCCCTCGGGATTGACCAATGCTGTTGCCATTCGCGTATGGCGAGCAGCAGTGTTGCCCACCGCGACCCTAGCGTCCGGCGAGCGAGGCGACGAGGGGTGCGAAAGACTCCATGGCGTGGGCGGGGATGCCGTACGAGCTGACGCCGCTGCGGTCGCGGCGCCGGAGCATGGCCGCGCGCAGCTGGTCCAGCGTGCCGTAGAGCAGGTAGGGGGACCCGCCCAGCACTGCCGGCCCCGCGGACTTCACGAGCGCGCGCAGCGATGCCGACAGCGGCTGCTTGTCGCCGATCACTCCCGCGTCGCCGACGAAGACATTCAGCTCCAGCTCGTCGAAGCGCGCGCCCGCCGCGGCTCGCACCTGCATGGCCCGCTCGGCCAGCGCCGCCTCGGTGGCATGCCGCCACATCGGTCTTCCAGAGGCGGAGAACTGGGGTACGAAGCTCACGATCTGCGCTTCCCGCGCGGCGATACGCAGCATCCGCGGACCGCCCCCGCCGAGCATGATGCGCGGATGCGGTCGCTGGACCGGTGCCGGCTGCACCCGTGCCCGCTCGAGCTGGTAGAAGCGGCCTGCGTGCGTCACCTCCTCGCCTGACAGCAGGCGGCGGATGATGCCGAGCGATTCGATCAGGCGGTCGATCCTCACGCCAGGCGGATCGTATGGCAGCCCGAGCTGTCGATAGTCGCTGCGCTTCCATCCGGCGCCCAGGCCGAGATCCAGGCGTCCGCCGCTCAGCCGATCGAGCGTGGCGGCCTCGCGAGCCACGATCAGCGGATGCCGAAAGTCGTTCGCGAACACGTATGGGCCGATGCGCAACGTGCTCGTCACCGCCGCGGCGGCCGCCAGGGCGGCGGTCGGGGCCAGCTGTCGTCCGAGGTGATCGGTGACGTAGAGCGCCGCGTACCCCAGACCTTCCGCGCGGCGCGCGAAGTCGCTCCAGCGATCGGCCTCGTCCGAGCTGTTGGTGTACACGGCAAATCGAAACGGCTGCACGGTCCCACGGTAGCGCGCGAGGTGGAAGCTGCGCGTGCGCTAGACTGCCAGGATCGTCGCACCCTGCGGCGCCTATCCAGAGCGGCCCGAGAGCCCTGGCTCGCTGACGGCCCGGCAACCGACCCATCGCCCTCACGATGGAAGCGGTGCTCCCGCCAGGTGCGATAGGAGGCCGAGGACGATGACCACCACCACGCCGACACCCGCCCCGTTGCGCGCTGCCCATCTCGTCGGGTCCACGCCGTTCCGTGACGCCGACGAGGCGCTCGACATCCTGCTCGACCGCCTCGGCCCGCACCTGGTCACGGTGCCTGACGGGGAGACCGGCTCGCGCCAGCAATGGATCCAGGGACTGCTCGACTCGTTCCAGGAGCATCCTGACCTCGAGCCCGCCAAGGCGGGTGATTGGTCCGACTACGACAAGACGCCGACCGTTCGGGTGCGCCGGGGCCATCGTTTCTCGTCCGATCGGTTGGATCTTGGCTACTTGCGTCACTTCCAGGAGTCCTGGCCGGCATACCAGGATCGCCGCGGTGTGGCCGACGGCGCATTGCGCTCCGATCTGCGGTTCCAGGTGGGTATCCCCGGTGATTTCGACCTCGCGTTCTTCACGTTCGGGAATCCGCTCGCGGCGCTTCGGTATCAGTCCGTCTTTCGCAACGCGACCCTCCGCGACGTGCGTGCCATCCACGCGCAGGTCGGTGGCGATGTCGTCTACCAGCTCGAAGTTCCCTTCGAGCTCATCGTCCTGACGCAGATTCCCGGACCCCTCGTCGGTCCGGCGGGCGCATTTTTCGCCGGTGGCATCACCCGGCTCATCCGGGGGGCGCCCGCGGGGACGCGCTGGGGGATCCACCTGTGCCTGGGTGACATGAACCACCGTGCCATGGGGCGCCTGGACGACGTGCGGCGCATCGTCGCGCTGTCGAACGCGATCGTCGACCGCTGGCCGGCCGGCCGGGAGCTCGACTTCATGCACGTACCGTTGGCCGCGGCCGCCGAGCCGCCTCCCGCCGACCTCGCCTTCTACGCCCCACTGCAGGACCTCCGCCTCCCGGCCGCCACGCGCTTTGTCGGTGGATTCGTGCACGAGGAGCGGACGCTCACCGAGCAGCGCACTCTCCTCAGCGAGCTGGATCGGCTTATCGGGCGACCGATCGACGTTGCCTGCTCGTGCGGGCTCGGGCGACGTGACATGGCCGCCGCGCTGGCGGCCATCGAACGAACGGCCGCGCTCTGCTCGGTGCAGTAGCTGCATTACCACGCAAGGCCGAGCAGGTCGCCGTAGACGTCCTCCACGTCCACGGCGATGCCTCGCCGCTCGAACCAGGCTGCCACGTTGGCGAGATCGCGGTGCAGCAGGTCGGGCGCATCCGTGTTGGTGGTGAACTCGACCGCCTGAGGCAGATCGATGATCACGAGCCGATCCTGCCACCACAGCGCGTTGTAGGCGGACAGGTCGGCATGCACGACGCCGGCGGCGGTGAGCCGGCGAAGGTTCTCGATCAGCTGCTCCCATGCCGAAGCCAGCTCGGTCGCCGATAGCTGTGCCTGCGCCAGGCGCGGCGCGGCCGAGTCGGCATCGCCGATGAACTCCATGACCACGCCATCCTCGGTGCGCTCGACCGGGTAGGGGACCGATGCGCCAGACGCCCACGCGCGCTCGAGCATCTCCATCTCCTGGATAGGCCAGAGCCGCTCGATGACCTCGTGGCCGTGGTCGGTCTTGTGTGCAACCGCGCGCCGGTCGCGGCTGGAGAGGAACCAACCTGCCCGGTAGGTCGAGTCATGACGATAGAGGGTCGCCTTGTTGAAGCCGAGCTCGCGAAGCTCGCCGGGCGACGGACGGCGCGGCCGGTAGCGCTTGTGGGCGAGGAGGACGGTCGAGCCATCGGCGTATCGGCGCTCGAGCAGGAAGACCTCGGCCTCCTTGCCGGATTTCAGGGTGCCGAGCGAGACCTCATCGTATGGCTCTTCGAGGAGCCACGCCGGTGGTTCGCGCAGGGGCGCGGATGAAGGATGCACGCAGAACGCTCCGAGTGTGCGGGATGACCCGACCCTCGGACGGCGTCAGCGGAGGTTGAGCCTCGAGGCATCGGGAGGACAGGCTGCGGTGGCACTCATTGCGGTCCTCCTCGTGCGTGCTGCGTCTGTGATCGGTCGCATCATGCGCCAGCCCAACCCTTCCTGACAAGCCTCCGCACGGCATCGCGGCCGTCGGCTCGTCAGGCCGGGCCAATCGGGTGCTGGCCCGCGAGCTGACCGAGAGCCTCGGCGATCTGCGGAAGCTCATCGTCCGCGATGGCCTGTGCCTGGCGATAGCTGGTGGCCGCCGCCGTGCGATCGCCACGCTGGGCATAGCGCTCGCCAAGCTCGATCAGGATGTCCACGTAGCGCTGTCGCAGGGCGGTCCGGCGGTCCTCCACCTGTGCGCTGTCTCCGTAGTACGGGCAGTCGTCGAGGTAGTCGCCGCGGTAGAGGGCGCGTGCCTGCTCGAGCGTCCGGACGGCGTCCGAAGGGTCGCCGCTGGCGGCATCGGCAAGGAGCCGATCGAACTCGCCGAGATCGCTCCATGCGATGACCGATGGGTCCAGCCGATAGCGATCGTTGTGGAACACGATCGGCCCGCTCGATTCGCGCGTGCGTCGACCCGGCTTCAGCCTTGAACGCAATCCGAGCATGGTCCGGTGGAACGCGACATCGGCTCGATCGAGGTCGACGTCCGGCCACACGAGCTCGAGAATCTCGTCCTTCGACGCTCCGCGGTCTCCGCGGTCGAACAGGAAGGCGAAGATCGCCTCTGCCTGGCGTGAGCCGGCCTTCTCGCCGCCCCATCGTCGAACCGGTTCGCCGTCCAGCTCGGCTCGGAGCGATCCGAGCGCGAAGACATGGAGGCCGGGCGGCGGCGAGGTCGCGTCATTGAGCGCGTCGCTCAGGGCCGACCCCTGCGATTGGACCTGGGCTCGTTCGGCTCGCAGATCGGCCAGTGCGGAAGCCTGCTCTTCGTGACGTTCGGCAAGCCGCAGGCTCGAACCCAGGTACGTGGCGGCCAATGCCAGAGCGTCCAGCTCCGGCGGCGTGAAGGAGAGGCCGCTCTCCTTTCGGCCGAAGGTCGCTGTCCCATGAACCTCCCCGCCTTCGCCAAGGTCGAGCCGAACGCCAAGCGGGTCCAGGGCGTCCGGCGTCCCAACGCGCGCCAGCACGTTACCGTCAGGCTCGACGAGCTCAGCGCCGACGAGCTCGAACGTGCGCACCAGGCGCGCGAGCGCGGGTTCGACGGCCTGCTCAGGGCTCTGTGCCAGCATGGCGTCCTTCCCGAGCGCGACGAGCAGCCGCGCGTCGTCGACCTGGCGCGGTGTTCCGGCGGTCAGCTGCCGGACGCGCTCGGCGACCGGATCGAACAGGGCCAGGGTGACGACCACCGCCAGGGTGGTGACGAGCGGGAAATTGATCGACAGCAGCGACGCCGCCGCCCCCTCCAGCAGCACGAGTGTCCCGGCGTACACGACGATTCCGAGCCCGGCGATCAACGACCAGCGAACCGCGCGTCCCGCCACGTCGGCCGCCACGAACATGTGCTGTGACAGCACGGCATAGGTGGCCAGGACCGTGGCCACCGCGATGATCGACACGCCGACCAATGGCGGACCGCCGATCTGCGGCGGAAGGATTCGTGCCATGCCGCCGATGACGCCGAGGACCACCGTTGCGAGGGCGAAGAGGAGCTGGCGACGTCGCGCCCGGTCGTGACCGGCGGCGCGCAACCCGATTGCCAGGTACGCGATACCCGACGCGAAGATCATGCCGCGAACGAGGGCGAAGGCCCAGGCCGTCGCGATCGGCGACACACCAGGGAGCGCGAAGCCCGGTTGGGAGAAGCCGATCTCGTGGGCCGGATCCACGGCGGCCTGGACGATTGCAAGCAGACCGACCACGTAGCCGGTCGCCAGGAGAGCGGCCGCCAGCGTGGAACGCCGTCCCTCAATGGCCACCGCGAGAGCGATATGGAGCGTGGCCGCGGGCAGCAGGAATGCGGCGGCGTCCTCGATGAGGTTGAGGGCCGGGTGCACGCGCGGGTCGGTTCCGGTGCGCTGGACGATGATCGCGATCGACCACACGACGAGGAGCAGGCAGAGGAAGCTGAAGATCGGCGCCCCAGCGGCGCGACCCGCCCGCGTCAGGACCAAGAGACCCAGCCAGGTGGCCAGGACCGCGGTGACCCCGTGCGCCCCGATCTCGAGCAGCTCGGACAGCTCGTCTCCCTCCGTACACAGCGGGCAGCGCCCGCACGATACGCGCCCCGTGCCCGGGCGGCAATCATTTCGGGTTAGACGGGGTTGGCCATCTCCGCGAACTGGCACAGCGCGTTCGCGAGGCGCATCTGCTCCGGGGTGCGCGCACGCACGCGAAGGAGCGCCGGCTCCGCCACGACCACCGCGACGCATCGGGCACGCGAGGTCGCCACGTTGAGACGGTTGCGCGAGTAGAGGAAGTCCATACCGCGGGGTGCGTCCATCGGCGAGCTGGAGGTCATCGAGTAGATGCTGACCGGCGCCTCCTGGCCCTGGAACTTGTCGACCGTGCCGACCCGCGCGTTGACGGGCAGCAACGCGGCGATCGCGCCGACCTGCGCGTTGTACGGTGCGACGATCAGCACGTCGTCGTAACGGAGCGGACGCCGGTCGCCGTGCCGATCCGTCCAGGTGGAGCCGCTCTCGACGAGCGCTCGGACGAAGGCGGCAACCTGGTGCGCCTCCTCGGGCGAGGTGCTGTCAGCGCCGACGTGATCGGCGGACACCAGGCGCAGGCCGGCGCCGCGCATCGGCTCCGGGCCGTGCAGACGCTGGTTCACCAGGTCGTCGCGCGATTCCAGGCGGCCCTCGTAGAACGCCTCCGAGGTGAAGACCGTCACGTCCGGGTGAAGCCGCCAGGTGTGCTCGAGGAAGAGTCCGAGATGATCCGGCATGGCGTCATGCTCACCGAGCAGATGCGCGAGGGCGGACCGATCCGCGCCCGGCGGATGCGACCCCTGGAGCGGCTGATCGAGCTGCTGCGGGTCGCCGAGCAGCACGATCGAGCGCGCGGACCGCGCCATCGCCAGGGCGTTGGCGAGCGAAATCTGCCCGGCCTCGTCGACGAAGAGGACGTCCACCATCTCCTGGCTCTTCTCGGCAGCCCAGAGCCAGACGGTGCCGGCGGCGACACTGAACTCCCCACTGGCCAGGCCATCCTGGACCTCCGCGTTGCTCGCGACGTGGGTGACCTGCTCGGACACCGCCCGTGCCGATCCGTCCGAGACCTTTTGCGTGGCCCGCACCTCGATGATGCCGTCTGCTGCCGCGAGCACCTCTTCGAGGAAGTTCGTGATCACCTTGTGGCTCGTCGCGCTGATCCCGACCTTCTTACCGGCCTGGAGCAGTCGGACGACCATTCGGGCGCCGGTGTAGGTCTTTCCCGATCCAGGCGGTCCCTGGATCGCCAGGGTGCTGTCGCGGATGGTCAGCACCAGCCTGATTGCGGCATCGAGCCCGGACTCGCCGCCGATCCGCAGTGGGCTGCCGTCGTCCTGGCCGCAGCGGGGCGGGCGTCGGAGGAGGAGGTCGCGGCCGGCGCGCCACGGGCCATCGGCGTCGATGCCGTGCGCCGCCACCCACTCGCCGAGTGCCAGGAGCGCGGCGCGCTGCTCTCGATCATTGAACGTATCGAGCGGCACGAGCGCCTCCGGATGAGGCGGCTCGGTGTTCGGTGGCCAGTTGAGGTCAACGGTGGACTCACGGTCGTCGATTGCATGGAGCGCGCCTTTGACCTGCCAGGTCTTCCATGGCTCATCA
Organism: Chloroflexota bacterium; assembly: GCA_013694645.1. Lineage (GTDB taxonomy): Bacteria > Chloroflexota > Limnocylindria > QHBO01 > QHBO01 > JACDBZ01. The sequence goes on along the minus strand of JACDBZ010000110.1, from coordinate 809 downwards.
GGGTGTTGCCGTTGCAGCTTCGGGTCATGGAGCCGGGAACGGGAGCCGATGTCATAGTCCTGTGGCGCGAAGCCATAACGCCACGTCTGCCGCGGCTTCGACCTGGCGGTCGGCTTCCATGGTTCCCCGACCGGTCCGATCACCACCAGCGGTCCGAGCGCCCCCTTGTCGGCGGCCAGGTCGGTGTCGTCGAGACCGAGCCGATGGAAGAATTCCCAGTACGCCACCTTGCTCTCTCGCCGATGCCACGCCAGGAGCTGGGCGAGGAGCCATCGCGCGCGCTCCTCGTCGGAGCGCGCCGCTGGATCGTCGGGAACCTCGGCTGTCAGGATCTCGGCCAATTCCTGCACGCGCGCGTCTGACGCAGCGGTCTCGACCGGCGCCTCCCCCGATACGAGGGCCGGGCGCGGCACGGCCTGGCTGGTCCGATCGGCCAATTCCAGGCGCAGCGTCTCGAGCCAGTCGCGGAGGACGAGCGTGCTCCGCACGTCGTCGCGGTTATAGGCCGCGATGTCGTCCAGGATGGTCGAGGCGGGCCGGTCGCCCTGGCCCAGCTCCAGCCATTGCTCGAAGGCCACGATGCTGGAGCCGGCATCCTTCAACGGGACGTCGCGCACGAAGCCGTAGAGCGGCTCCAGCCGCTTGATCGAGTAGCTCTCGACCGACGCGCGGAGCCCTTGTCGCACGGCGCGATAGAGGTCGATCATCACGCCGCCGCGCAGGAGGCGATCCACCTCATCCTCGCGCGTCGCGTGGCGACCCATGAGACGCTTCAACGCGCTCGGTTCGTAGGGTGCGTAGTGATAGAC
>JACDBZ010000108.1 GCA_013694645.1 Chloroflexota bacterium | reverse complement strand
TCAGGATGCGGGGAGCATCGGTGGTGGTGCGGAAGACGCCGACGGGCTTGCCGGAGGCAACCAGAAGCGTTTCGTCGCTCTCCAGGCGTCGGAGCTCGGCGACGATGGCGTCGAAGGCCTCCCAGCTTCGCGCCGCGCGACCGGTCCCGCCGTACACGATCAGGTGGTCCGGGTCCTCGGCGACGTCGGGATCGAGGTTGTTCATGAGCATGCGCAGGGCCGCTTCCTGCTGCCAGCCCTTGCAGGACAGTTCGGTCCCGCGCGGGGCGCGCACGGGACGCGGGCCGACCTTCGGAGCGACGCTCGTCATGCACCGATAATACGGCTGCAAGCCTCCGGGCTCACGGAGAGGATGTCACCGACTCCACGACGAATTCGGTTCGGCATCGGGCGATCGCCTCCTCGCGTGAGGGTGGCGTGACCTCGGGGTAGTTCGCCGTTGCGACGCAGGTGGTTGCGGCCGGATCATCGAAATGCCCAACGATCTCGTCTCCGGGTCGGTAGGCCTGCGAAGCATCGGGAGGGAACCGAAGCATGAGCCAGTTGTCGGCGCCGTTGCGGCCAAATCCGCAGCCGCCGAAGCCAGCGAGCCAGGCGGGCTCATACGCGACGGGGAAGCCGCCTCCAGCGCCGCATCCGCCTTCCTCGCCGGCGACGAAGCGGATGGTGCGGCTACCGAAGCAGGCCAGTCGCTCCTCGGGGGCCAGGGCCAGGATGCCGTCAAGGTGGGACGACTCAGGGCAGGTGAGCTCCTCCATTGCCATCCAGGGCTCGCCGTCGCGGCTTGCCGATGCGACCCAGCCGAACGGAGGCTCTCGAAGGCCGTCCGGCCGGAGTGGCAGCACCTGGTACCACTGGTAGCCATCGGCGCCACGAGGTCCATCTACGACGAGCACTCGATCCTCATCGGTCAGGCGCGCGGGCAGGATCGTGTCGGGATCGGCGACACCGGGCTCGCTGCGAACGATGAGATCCGACACCGTGACCCGCCAGATCATGTCTCGTCCAGCCACCCCCGGTCCATCGCTGGGGAAGAGCGATGGCGTGGGACTCGCCAGAAGGCTCGGGAGCGGATCCTCGGTGGCGATCGCCGCCGCGAGGGGAGACGATGCCAGGGGGATATCGGGATAGACCCCATACGAGGCACTCGCGATGGCCGGACTGCCGTCAGCGGTCTCAACGCAGATATCGGCCGTGCCGGGCGCAGGCTCCAGGCGCGGTGATGCGCCGATTCCGCCGGAAGTTCCACCCTGCCAGAGCCCGTCGTACACGACGATGATGAGCGGCGCGTCGACCTCCGCCAGCTCCGGCGCGAGGCCGGCCTCCGGAAACAGTGTCCAGAACGCGCCGCCATCGCGGATGCGGAAGATGGCCAGCAACTGCTCCTGAGCTCCCGAGCAGTCACGCCGCGGCGTGTCGAGAGCAATCTGCTCCACGCTCGCCCTCGTGATCGATGTCGGGCGTGCGGTTGGGCTGCCTTCACCGATGTCCGTTTGAGACATCGGCGGCAACACGATGGCCAAGAGCGCGCCCGTTACGACGGCCGCCATGACCGTGGCCATTACGACTGGCCACGGGCGCCGTGGCTGGACTGCCGCAACCGGCGGCACTTCCGCCTCGGGCAGGCGAGATTCGTAAGTGCGCAGGCGCTCGGCGAGGTCGCGGTCGAACTGGTGGTCAGGCATCGTTCAGGACCTCTCGCATGTGTGCCTTGGCGCGCGATAGCCAGCTCGCCACTGTGCCGGGCGGAACGTCGAGCATCGCCCCGATCTCCGCCTGGGTGTAGCCGTCCACCGCGTTCAGGAGGAGGGCCGCACGGTGCTCCCGACGAAGGCCACCGAGTGCCTCGTGGAGGCCCCGATCCTCGCTCGCGACCCACGCCTGCGGACCAGCCCGCCGGCTAAGGAGGCCGCTCCAGCGCCGACGTCGATCACGCTCGTTGAAGGCCAGCCGCAGGCCAATGGTGTACAGCCAGGCGCGCGCATCGGTCCCGTCGAAGCGGTCCCACGCGCGGTACGCCCGGAGGTAGGTCTCCTGCGCCAGGTCAAGTGCCGACTCGCGGTCGCCGACGACCGCGGTCAGGCGCCGGACGAGGCCGGGATAGTGCTGGCCGACCGTGGCGGTGAAGACGTCATCGCGGGCGGGAGCGGCGGCGTCCACGTAAGCGAGTCCCTCCATGTACCCGGTACAACAGCCGAGCGCGTCAGATTCTTGCAGCGCCGATCGGCTCAGGGGCGGGAAAGCAGGAACGCGGTCGCGAAGCCCAGGGCCGTGGCCAGCCCGACGCGATCCCCGCCATTCTCGAAGGCCTCGGGAAACATCGTGTC
>JACDBZ010000249.1 GCA_013694645.1 Chloroflexota bacterium | reverse complement strand
GCCGAGCCCGCCGAGCCTGATGCGCCTGCCGATCCCGAAGAGCCCGCCAAGCCCGACGCACCCGAAGCGCTCGCCGAGCCTGACGCACCCGAAGCGCCCGCCGAGCCTGACGCGCCCGCCGAGCCTGACGAGCAGCCCGCTGCTGCTGCGAGGGATGACGCCGCCGCTGCGACCGACGACCCGGCTGCCAGCGACCAAGCAGTTGGGACCGACAAGGCCGATGCGGAGCCCGCCGAGCCGGAGAAGGCGAAAGCCTGACCGGCCCACATGGCCGAACGATCGGTCACGCGACGTGGGGAACCTGACCCCGGGATGAGCGAAACGCCGATCTCGTCCGTATAGAGAGAAGGACCGGCACACAGCGCACTGCCTGAGCGGCGCGCGCCATCGGTGCCGTACACTCAGGCCAGACCGATACACGAGAGCGTCGACGAATGGACCGATTCGACAAGTTCACCGATCGGGCGCGCAAGGTTCTCACCCTCGCGCAGGATGAGGCCCAGCGCTTCAACCACAACTACATCGGTACCGAGCACCTGCTCCTTGGCCTCGTCCGCGAGGGCGAGGGCGTTGCCGCGCGCGTGCTCGAGAACATGAATGTCGAGCTTTCAAAGGTCCGGACCGCAGTCGAGTTCATCATCGGCCGCGGCGATCGACCGGTGGTCGGCGAGGTCGGACTGACGCCACGAGCGAAGCGTGTCATCGAGCTTGCCATCGATGAGGCGCGCCGACTCGGCCACAACTACATCGGTACCGAACACCTCCTCCTCGGGCTCGTCCGCGAGGGAGAGGGAATTGCCGCGGGCGTCCTGGAGAGCCTCGGGGTCAATCTCGATAAGGTTCGTCACCAGGTGATCCACGTCCTGAGCCAGTCGAGCAGCACCACGCCGACGCAGGAGACGAAGCGGCCGAGCAAGACGCCGACGCTCGACCAGCTGGGCATCAACCTCACCGACGCTGCCCGATCCGGCGCCCTCGATCCGGTCATCGGCCGCGAGAAGGAGATCGAGCGCGTCATCCAGATCCTGTCGCGCCGTCGTAAGAACAACCCCGCGCTCATCGGCGAGCCAGGCGTCGGCAAGACCGCCATCGCCGAAGGGCTGGCGCAGCGGATCGTGTCGGGTGACGTGCCGGAGACGCTCATCGACAAGCGCGTGCTGACGCTCGACATTGGCTCGCTCGTGGCCGGCACGAAGTACCGCGGTGAATTCGAGGAACGCCTCAAGAAGATCATCGAGGAGCTGCGGGCGAGCAGCGACAGCGTCCTGTTCATCGACGAGCTGCACACCCTGGTGGGCGCGGGTGCCGCGGAGGGTGCCATCGACGCTGCCAACATCCTGAAGCCCCCGCTGGCGCGTGGGGAGCTCCAGTGCATCGGCGCAACGACGCTCGATGAGTATCGCAAGTACATCGAGAAGGATTCCGCGCTCGAACGCCGATTCCAGCCGGTGATGGTCGATGAGCCGACGGTCGACCAGGCGGTTGCCATCCTGTTTGGCATCCGTGAACGGTTCGAGGAGCATCACCGGGTCAAGATCAGCGACGAGGCGGTGAAGGCGGCTGTCGACCTGAGCGTCCGCTACGTTGCCGACCGCGCTCTACCGGACAAGGCGATCGACCTCATCGACGAGGCGGGATCGCGCGTCCGTCTGCGCTCGTCGTCGGCTCCGCCGGAGATCAAGGCGGCACAGGTCGCGCTCGATGAGATCACCGTGCTGAAGGACGAGGCCATCGCGGGGCAGGACTACGAGGCAGCCGCGCGGCTTCGTGATGAGGAGGCCCAGGGCAAGGAGCACGTGGATCAGCTCAAGGCAACCTGGCGCGAGGAGCAGGGCAAGGAGACGCCGATCGTCACGGACGAGGACATCGCCCAGGTCGTGAGCATGTGGACCGGGATCCCCGTCATCCGCATCAGCGTCGAGGAGTCCGAGCGGCTGCTCCACATGGAGGAAGCGCTGCACAAGCGCTATATCGGCCAACAGGAGGCGATCACCACCATCAGCCGCGCCGTGCGTCGCGCTCGCGCCGGGCTGAAGGATCCGAAGCGGCCCATCGGCTCATTCATCTTCATGGGCCCCACCGGCGTCGGCAAGACGGAGCTGGCGAAGGCACTCGCCGAGTTCATGTTCGGCTCGGAGGAAGCGCTCGTGAAGATCGACATGAGCGAGTTCATGGAGCGCCACAACGTGTCGCGCCTGGTCGGCGCCCCACCCGGCTACGTGGGCTACGACGAGGGCGGCCAGCTGACCGAGGCGGTCCGTCGCAAGAGCTACAGCGTCGTCCTGCTCGACGAGATCGAGAAGGCGCACCCCGAGGTCTTCAACATCCTCCTCCAGATCCTGGAGGACGGGCACCTGACCGATGCGAAGGGGCGCCGCGTCGACTTCCGCAACACGGTCATCATCATGACCAGCAACATCGGTGCGCAGCAGATGCAGCGCGACACCTCGATCGGTTTCCGGGCAGGGGCGGTGGGCGAGTCGGCCCAGGCCGTGGCCGATTACGAGCGGATGAAGGACAAGGTGCTCGGCGAGCTGAAGAATACGTTCCGGCCCGAATTTCTCAACCGGATCGATGCCACCGTCGTCTTCCGCCAGCTCACGCGCGACGAGATCCGACAGATCGTCGACCTGCTGCTGGCGAGGGTCAAGGATCAGCTCGCCGGCCAGGAGATGGAGCTCGTCGTGACCGATGCGGCCAAGGACGCGATCATCGCCAAGGGCTACGACCAGGCCTACGGCGCGCGGCCGTTGCGACGCGAGATTCAGAACCAGATCGAGGATGCGCTCGCCGAGCGAATGCTGCAGGCCAGCTTCTCCCCCGGCGATATCGTCACGGTTGACGTCGGCGCCGATGGAACCTTGACCATCGAGCGCGCGGCCTCGTCAAAGCGACAGCCTGCAAAAGCCGGGCGATAACCCACCGATAAGCCGGCGGTAAGCGGTCGAGCGCCATGATCGGCGTCGACCACCTCGTTGCCGCGTGCGGAGAAGCGTGCCAGCCGTCAAGACCACGTACCTGTGCCAGCAATGTGGCGCGGCCTCGCCGAAGTGGGCCGGGCAATGTCCGGCGTGCAGCGCCTGGAACACGCTTGTCGAGACCATTGCCGCGCCACGATCGCCCGGACGAACGCAATCGGCAGCCCGGGCGGTCGCGGGCGCATCGGTCGTCACACCGATCGGACGTCTCACGAGTGCGGAGGCATCGCGTCTGTCATCCGGTTTCGGGGAGGTGAACCGTGTGCTGGGCGGAGGCTTCGTGCCGGGCTCCATCATTCTTTTCGGCGGCGATCCCGGGATCGGCAAGTCGACGCTCCTCCTCCAGCTGGCGGCGCGCATTGCCGCCGCGGGAGAGAGCGTCCTGTATGTCACTGCCGAGGAATCCCCCGAGCAGGTGCGCGGCCGCGCCGAGCGGATCGGTGGAGTGGTCGACGGACTCAACCTGGCCGCGACCACAGATCTCGATACCGCGCTCGCCGCTATCGAGAGCGTGTCGCCCGCGCTCGCCGTGGTCGACAGCGTGCAGACCCTGACCAGCCCGGAGCTGAGCGGGCCGGCGGGGAGCGTCGGCCAGGTTCGCGAGGTTGCCGCACGGATGGCGGAGGTGGCGAAGGCCGGCCGGACGTGCATTGCCCTGGTTGGCCACGTGACCAAGGAGGGGACCGTCGCCGGACCGCGGACGCTGGAGCACCTCGTTGACGCGGTCATCTACCTGGAGGGGGAGCGGCTCGGCTCCACCCGGCTGCTGCGCGCGGCGAAGAACCGATTCGGGTCGACCGATGAGGTCGGCGTGCTCGAGATGCGAGGCGATGGCCTCGCGGAGGTGGACGATGCCAGCCGCTTCTTCCTCGAGTCGGAAGAGACGCCGACGGCCGGGTCGGCGGTGACGATTGCCCTCGAGGGCACGCGACCCCTGGCCGTCGAGATCCAGGCGCTGTCCGCCGCCTCGAGCTACGGCTCGCCACGACGCGCGACGACCGGGATCGACGTCAACCGGGTGCTCATGCTCATCGCGGTGCTGGCGCGCCACGCCGGCCTCAACCTCAGCGGTCACGACGTGTACGTCAACGTGGCAGGTGGACTCCGGATCGATGAGCCCGCCGCTGATCTCGCCATCGCCACCGCGCTTGCGTCGAGCCTGCGGGAGCGGCCGGTCCGCACTGGAACGGTCCTCGCCGGCGAGGTAGCCCTGTCAGGCCGCCTGCGCGCGGCGATGCGCGCCGAGCGTCGTCTGCTGGAGGCCACGCGCCTGGGCTTCGATCGGCTCGTGACCGGTCCAGCCCGCGGGGAGCGATCAGCCTCGCGGCAGAGCGGCCTGGTCGTCGCGCCCGACATCCGCGCGGCCCTGGAGGCGACGCTGGAGCACTGACCCGCGGAAGGGATGCACGTGACGCGTTCCGAGTCGCGTGATACCGTGGGCTGCCCCGCTCGGCTGGGGCGCGCCGTCAACGTTCGTTCATCCTCGTTATCCGACGGGCGCATCACCCATCATCCCCGGACCCATCATTTCATGACTCGACTCATCCAGTTCACGGGTGCATTGCTGGGTACCCTCATCGGCTTCGCGCTTGGTCTGACGCTTCTTCAGCGTGCCGGTGACCTGATCGAGCCGGCGAATCGTCCGGCGTTCCTGACCGCCTTCGTGGTTGCCACACTGCTCTTCGGCTACCTGGCCATCCCGTACATCACCATCTATCCGGTGCGTCGCGCCGTAGAGACGCTCAGCGAAGCCGGGGCCGGCGAGTTCGCGCTCGGCGTGAGCGCGATCGTC
>JACDBZ010000127.1 GCA_013694645.1 Chloroflexota bacterium | reverse complement strand
CCCGCGGGCCCGGCACTCGCGTCGCTCTCCATGGGTATGGCGGCCGGGTTGCCGTTCCTCGTAGCCGGCGGCCTGAAGATCGCCTATGACGTGGCGCTGTATCTCACGTTCCGCCGGGTGGAACTGGTGAAGGAGGATCCGGAACCGCGGGGTATGGAGAAAGACGGCCCGTCATCGGATCGTCACACATTGTGCAAATGATGCGCGCGTGAACAATCAGCAGCGACCCATGGCTGGCACGATCCTGCGCGGTGCCCTGGCGGGGCTCAGCGGCGGCCTGGCAATGCTCACGCTCATGCTCCTGTTGCGTTCGGTTGCCGGCGTGCCGACGACTGCGGAGCTGCTCGGTGATCGGGTCGCTGCGCTCATCCCGTACGATACGTTCCTCTGGCTGCTTGGTGCCTTCGGCGGCTATAACTCGTTCAAGCAGATTGGCATCGGGTCCGCGCTGGCGGGGCAGTTGGGGCTCGCCGTGGTCGGTGGCATCGCGCTCTCCGTCCTATCACGACGCGAGATGGCGGGGACCGACACCGCGCCGCTGTGGGGGATCGGGCGTCGGACGGTCCTGACGGTCGCCGCACTCACGACCGCCGCGTGGCTCGTCGTCGTGGTGGCCCTATTCCCGAACCTTGACACTCACTATTTCGGCCTGGCGCCCGGGGTGGCGACGATCGTCACCATCGTGAGTCTTGCGGTCCTGCTCGCTGTCTTCGCCGCGGTGACCGTGTTCGTATTCCGGCTGCTCGCACCGGCTCCAGTGTCCGGCGACGAGGCCGGAGTCAGCGTGGTCGTCAACCCGGGTCGTCGTCGCCTTTTCATCGGTGGCGCCGGCGCTGTGCTCGCGGCATCTTCCGGCGGCATGCTCGTGCGTCTCTACGATCGCGCCACCTTCAGCTACGACGGGATGCAGTACATCGGTCCGAACCTTGAGCCGATCACACCGAATGAGCGCTTCTACACCGTCACCAAGAACGTTGTCGACCCGCGCGTGAACCGGGCGCTCTGGGCCCTGGAGGTCAACGGCCTGGTCGACCGGCCGCAGACGTATGACCTCGGTCGGATCGAGGCGATGAGCTCGACCGAGCAGGAGACGACCCTGATGTGCATCAGCAACCCGATTGGGTGGGGCCTCATCAGCAACGCGGTGTGGACAGGCGTACCGATGCGGGTCCTGCTCGAGGAGGCAGGGGCGCGCGACGACGCCGTCGAGGTCGTGCTGCACGGAGCCGATGGCTATTCCGATACTTTCAGCTTCGAAAAGGCGATGGAGCCGACGACCCTGGTCGCCTACCGCATGAACGGCGAGGAGCTCCCGCAGCGGCATGGCTTCCCGGCACGGATCATCGTGCCTGGTTTGTACGGGGAGAAGAATGTGAAGTGGGTCACCCGTATCGAGGTCGTCGACCACGATGCGAAGGGTTTCTACGAGAGCCAGGGCTGGGGCCCGGACTTCACCGTGCCGAATCGGTCTCGGATCGACGGTCCGAGCCTGCGCGACCCCATCCGCGCCGGCGCACCGATCGCGCTGCACGGCATGGCATTTGCGGGGAACCGCGGCGTGCGCGCCGTCGAGGTCTCGACCGATGATCAGCGGACCTGGGAGCCCGCCGAAATCACGTACGAAGGCACGGCATTGACCTGGTCCTTCTGGAAGTACGACTGGCAGCCCGAGCAGGCCGCTGAGTACGAGATCGCCGTTCGGATGGTCGACGGTGATGGAATGGTGCAGACCTCCGAGGAGCGGGGCACCGCGCCATCAGGCGCCACCGGTTATCACATCGTCACCGCCACGGTCGTGGCCTGAGTCGGTGGCAACACAGATCGAGGTCGACCGAGAGGCAAGCCTGTTCGATCGGTCGGACTGGCTCTACGCGTTCATGCGCGAGCACCTGTTCCGTGACGATACGGATCGGATCGACGCCGCGCTCTGGCCGGATCGTCCGCCGGCGAGCGGCACACGCCTCGTGGACATCGGCTGTGGGCCGGGTACCTACACCCGCCGCCTCGCACAGCGCCACCCTGGCCTTCAGGCAATCGGCATCGATCGGTCTCCTCGTCAGCTCCGTCGAGCGCAGATGCGATCACGGGGTGCCACCAACTGCCGGTTCGAGCTGGGCGACGCGCTTCATCTGCCGCTGGCGGATGTCTCCGTCGACGTGGCGATCGCCTCGCGGCTCCTCATGGTCCTCCGCGATCCGCAGCGCGCCCTGGCCGAGATCTATCGCGTCCTGCGCCCGGGCGGGCGCTGTTTCATTGCCGAGCCTCGGCCCGGCCTGCGGACCGCGCTGCCGACGTTGGCGATGCGAGTTGTGGACGGGACGCCAGGCGAGCCCACGGAAGCGCCGCGAGTACCAGATGCGGATGCCGACTGGGCTGACCTGCTCAACACCCAGCCGTGGTCGTGCGTCAACGGTCACGGCGATCGCCGCTACCGATACGCGGTGTGCGAGCGGCCGCGCGGGTGAGGACCCTGGTAACCGGTGGCGCAGGGTTCATCGGCGCGACGCTTCTTCAGCGGCTGCTGTCTGCTGGCGAGCGCGTCACGGTGCTGGATGACCTCTCGAGTGCCGAAGCCGATTGGGACGCCGCGTGGTGCGCAGAGCTGCTTGACGGACGGCTCAGATTCGTGTGCGGCGACGTGACGGATCTGGCGACGGTGATCGGTGTTGTCGCAGGTCACGATTCGGTCGTGCACCTGGCCGCCAACACCGATATCCCTGGTGGCTATGACGACCCGCAGCTTGACCTGCACGGATGCATTCACGGAACCTGGAATGTCGCCGAGGCCATGCGGCGGCACGGCGTACGGCGGCTGCTCTACGCCTCGAGCGGCGTGGTCTACGGTGCTCCCCTGCGCATTCCGACCGACGAGTCCTACGGACCGATAGTGCCGGAGTCGCACTATGCCGCCGCCAAGCTGGCGGGAGAATCAATCCTCTCCGGCTTCGCGCACCTCTACGGCTGGCGCGTGCTCGCCTTCCGATTCGGCAACACGATCGGGCCACGCTCGAATCACGGCGTGGTCCACGACTTCGTGGTCAAGCTCCTCCGTGATGGCACGCGACTCGAGATCATGGGTGACGGGCGGCAGGCCAAGCCGTACATCGACGTCGAGGACCTGGTGGATGGCGTCCTCCATGCCGATCGCGTGGCTACCGACAGCCCCTTCGCGGTCTACAACGTTGCCACGCCCGGCACCCTCACGGTCAGCCGCCTGGCGGATGTCATCGCCGACGCGCTCGGGCTCGATGCGGCCGGCATCGAGATGGTGTTCAGCGGGACCGCGCGAGGTGGTGGAGGCTGGGTCGGCGACACGCCGCTGGTCGACTTGGATGCCGGCGCGCTGCGCGCGCTGGGTTGGGAGCCGCGTCTGAACGCCACGCAAGCGGTCCGCAGGGCGGCGGGCGGGATCCGCGACCGACTGCTCGCGTCGGGGACGCCGCTGCGAACGACGGCCGAGCGCCGGAGCGAATCGCGGGTCGCCACCGCGACATGACAGACGCCACGCTGCCGAACCGTCGTGCGCGTTCACAGGCCGTCGGAACGGTGGCCGCGCGCATCGTCATCTCGGTCCCGGTGCTGCTCAGCCTGGGAGGGGCCGTGCTCGGCTTCGCTTGGCTCGCCTTCCTGCTCCTCCGGCGCGCCGATGGCCTGGCAACCCTCGCCTTCGACCAGGCGTTCTTCCAGCAGGTCGTCTGGAACGTGTCCGAAGGCCGCGGCTTCGTATCGAGCTTCAACGGAGGCAGCTTCCTGGGCCTCCATTTCTCACCGCTGCTCGTCGTTCCGGCTCTTTTCGAGACCCTGTGGGCCGACGCCCGCGTCCTTAGCATCCTCCACGCGTTTGCGCTCGCCGCCGCCGGCCCCGCCGCCTTTCTCTTTCTGCGCGCTGCGTTTCGCCCGTCACGGTCCGCGCCGTGGCTGGCAGCTGCGATCGCCGCGCCGCTGCCGATCTGGAGCGCTATCCAGGAGGCGGGCCGGGCCGATTTTCACACCGAGGCGCTGGCCCTGCCGTTCGCCCTCCTCGCGGCCTGGGCGGGCCTGCGCGGCCGGCTGTGGCTGACACTGGCGTTCGCTTCCGTGGTGCTGCTGGCGAAGGAGGACCAGGGATTCACCGTGTTCGTGGTCGGAGCGCTCATCGCGGCGCGCGGACCCGGTCGGTTGAGGATGGGGCTCCGGCCCGTCGCGGGTGTGCGGGCAGCCGGCCTGGGCCTGATGGTCGTGGGCATCCTGTGGACGCTGATCGTTCTCACCGTGCTGATGCCGATTCTTCGCGATGGCGCGCGTTTCGAGACGGGGTGGTATTACAAGTGGATTGTCGAGAACGGCGGCCCGCTGGCGAACGCTGAACGAATCGGCGCGCAGCTGACGAACGTGCGGGCCTGGATGGCGCCCGTCGGCCTGCTGCTCTCGACGGCGGCCTTGGGCCTGCTGCGGCCTGCATGGCTCCTGCTCGCGTTGCTACCGATCCTCGCCAACCTGCTGAGCGCAAACCTCGCGCAGGCCGACTTCAAGCTTCACTACACCCTCCTGTCGACGGTGCCCTTCCTGGTGGCCGCGGCGATCGGTGGGCGTCGACTGCTGGCGTTGACTGCCCGTCACCGCCGGAGGGCGCGCACAGGCGGCCGGCGACCTCCCCTCGGACGAGCCCTCATGCTGCTTGCGGTCCCCGCCCTGCTGGTGGCGTGGATCGGGGGAGGTCTGCCGCCGACGGAGCGCACGCCGCGCGGTCAGTGGGACCGTCCCTCCGCACGCGACCAGCTCATACGATTCGCCGCGCAGATCCCGGACGACGTCGTCCTGGCGGTGGACGACGGCCTCGCGCCGCCACTCGCGTCCAGGGTTGATATTCGCCTGATCCCGAACAGCTCGCCCGAGCATTGGGTGCTCGTCGACCGACTCGCGCGCGATCCCGGGTACTTCTCGTGGCCGCGGCGTGAGGTTTTCGTCGAGGAGCTCCCGGTCAGCGGCCGGCCCCTCCTCGCCGAGGACGGCAGGTTCGAGCTCTGGGGCCCGGTCGATGAATGAGCGACTGGCCGCGGTCATTCCGACGCTCGACGAGGCAGCCTCGATCGGGAATCTCGTACGAGATCTTCGTCTTGCTGACGCGTGCTGCGTCATCGTGGTCGACGGCGACTCACAGGACGGGACCCGCGAACTCGCCGCGGGCGCCGGCGCCCGGGTGATCCGGGAGCATCGGCGCGGCTACGGGCGTGCCTGCCTCACCGGGGCCGAGGTTGCGCAGCAGGAGCATCGGCACCATGCCATCGCCTTTCTCGACGGCGACGGTTCCTGTGATCCGGCCGAGCTTCCCCGGCTGCGCACCGCTCTGCGTACCGCCGACCTTGTCCTTGGCCGTCGGCGCCAGCGAGACGTGGAGGCCGGCGCGCTGCCGCTCCATGCACGCGTGGGCAACGATCTGGTTGCGGGGATCATCACCATTCGCACTCGCCGTCGCATCCACGACCTGCCGCCGTTCAAGGTGATTCGCGCCGAGCTCCTGGAGCGCCTGAAGCTCGACGCGGCCGGTTACGGCTGGACGGTCCAGCTCATCTCACGTGCCGCGGCGGACCACTCCGCGCGCATCCGCGAGGTGCCGGTTCGCTTCCTTCGCCGGCGTGGCGGGGTCAGCAAGGTTGCCGGACAGCTGCGAGCATCCCTCCTTGCCGGGATCGCGATGGTGGCCACCGCGTGGCGGGAGACGGCTCCCAGGCCGGTCATCGCCATGGTCGCAAAGGCACCTCGGGCCGGTCAGGTGAAGACCCGGCTCATCGCGGAGCTGGGACCGGAAGGCGCGGCCGCGCTCTGGGGCGCCTTCCTTGCCGACACCGCGGCGGTGGTCCAGGAGGCAGGCGCCGAATTGCGTTCGGTCCCGCTGGTCGTCGTGCGAGCCGTTGAGCGCGACCAGGTTGCCGCACTCGTCGGTCCGGGCTGGCGGTCCGCAA
>JACDBZ010000225.1 GCA_013694645.1 Chloroflexota bacterium | reverse complement strand
GGTACAAGGCGACCGAAGGCACCGACGAGCCGCTGAGCGATGACGCCGAGGGGCACGGCAAGAGGTACAAGGCGACCGAAGGCACCGACGAGCCGCCGAGCGATGACACCGAGGGGCACGGGTGGCGCAATGCGAAAGTGACCGACGAGTCCGACACCGAGGGCTGATTGACGCCGCTGCACCAACCGCCCCACGCTTCCGAGCGTCGGGGCGGTTTTCGTGTCCGGTTCGTGAGTGGAGGGTGTCCGGGTTCGGCTGTGTGCGGTTCGGCCGTTTCCGGTGAAGTGTTCGGTTCCGGGCGTGAGAGCAGCCTCGCGCGATGAGTGCCGTCCGGCGGGCTCGTTAACCCTGGCCATCCTCCTGCTTCACTCCCCGGTACCCCGAGGCGAAGTGCTATCCGAGGAGCACGTCCGGCGATTGGCGGCCGAGGAAGTCATGACCAGTGGGTCGCTTCGCAGGATAGGCCGCGCTGGCGGGAGAAACGTGACAGTGCCCCAAGCGAGTCTGGCGACTTCCTCCCGCTAGCCTGTCTCTCGTCGGATGGCGTCGAGCCCTAGCGAATGGGGGGATGGTCGACAGTGTTTGGCCAGGGGAATAGAGCTTGACGGACATCAGTTCTCGAGGGTGGTGGCGGCTCGCCATTTCTATCAACCGGCGGCACGTAGCCAGTCTTCGCGCCTCGCTATGCGGATAGTCCAAGAGGTCATCGGGATAGGCCTCACTCCAGTGTCGCCCACCAACCACCATTTTCAAGCTCAATCTGACCGCATAACTGCGTCGCCGCTCAACCGTGACTGCCGCGGCCGCTCGAACCGTGATCGGCCCCGCTCGGGGCCTCGAGCGGCGATTCGACCCGTTCTCAGGCGCTCAGCCGGTCCGATCCGCGGCGCTTCGGTGGATCTGGGCTAAGGCGGTCGGCGGTGCCGCCACGAGCGCGGGTAAGGCGGTCGGGAAGGCGTTACCGATCGGCAGCTCGCCCAAGAAGACACGCCAATCCACCAGCGCGTCCTCGAAGAGCTCGCGCTCCACGAGCGCCACGACCAGGGCGGCGCCGGTGGCGATCAGCCCATCGCAGATGCCGGCCTCCAGCTCGTCCAGGCGCTGAACGAGCTCGTCATTCGTCACGCCGGCCTCCTGCGCTTCCACCTCGGCACGCAACGATGCGACGTCAGCGCGGGCACGCTCCAGGTCGGAGCGGAGGCCGATGCTCTGGAACAGCACGAGCACGAGCACCACCGTGGTGGCGAGCCCGAGCAGGATGAGGATGGGACCGATGGGTGAGCGCATGCCCGTCCCATCAGCAAGTCACGCGCCCGCTCAGTCCCCGGCGATCAACCGCTCCCGCTCGGGGCTGTTCGGCTGTACGAGCGCTCGAATCGAGTCGGTCGAGACATCGGCGACGATGATCTCGCCAACCTCGTCGTTCACCGCGCTGAAGATCGCGATCTCCCGCATCCGCTCGCACTGGCGGCGGTTGTCATCGGTGGGCGTGAGGTAATGGACCGATGCCGCCCGGTAGCGATGGATGAGGAACAGGTGGAGCAGCGTCATCAGGCGCTTGCGTCGGAGGGCGGGGTCGAACGTGTTCTGGTCCCGAACCGACAGGATGGAGCGACCACGGCGATCGTGGATGGTGGCGAAGACGATGCTCGCCAGCTTCACATCGGACCCGCCCAGCACGCTGAGCTCGAGGAGCTCGGAGCCGGCAGTGTGCGGCCGCAGCGAGACGGTGAGAGGGCCTGCCACGCCATGACGCTCGCTCCAGCGCTCGAGCCAGCCGGCGAGGACCTTCGGCGGCACCTCCGTCTGGACCAGGTGCTGGACCTGCGTCGATCCGGCGCCCATCGCCTTCGTCGTGGCGGTCAGTCCCGAGGATGCCAGGAGCGCGGCGTCGGCGCGCGGACCGCCGACCAGGGTCTGCGGGGTGCGGTACGGCGATTCAAGCAGCCGGAGCTTGCGCTGGAGCCGAGCGAGGGCCAGCATCCCGTCCTCGCGCAGTGCCGTCGTGAACTCCTCGGCGGCCAGCCCATCAATCTGGTGGCCCCCGTAGGTGATGAAGTTGAAGACGAACCCGAGCTTGCCGAGCTGCTCCGGGAAGCGGCGCATCTCGTCGTCGGACATGCCTGTGGTGTCCCAGTTGAACGATGGCGAGAGGTTGTAGGCGAGCATCTTGTCGGGATGGACGGCGTGGATTGCCTCGGCGAACTCGCGCGCCTCGGCCAGGTCGGCCGTCTTCGTCTCCATCCAGAGCAGATCGGCGAAGGGTGCCGCGGCGAGTGACTTGGCGATCGCATATGCAACGCTGCCGCGCACCTGGTGGTAGCCCTCCGGCGTCCGGGCCAGCTCCGGATCCCAGGTGACATCGATCCCCATGCGCTCGGCTGCCGCGCGGACGGTCGACCATGACGCGGTGGCGGCGAGCTGGCGCCACTCGTCGGCGGTCATCTCGAGCTCGGCTCCCTCGTCGGAGCGGAAGGCCATGAGGTCGGCCACCGCCTCGCCCAGCGTCTTGACCCCGGCCCGCGCCTCCCAGGCGATGAGGAAGGCATCGGCCACCGTGTCGAGCGTCTCCTCGGGCGAGGCGTCGACCTTGTCGAGGTGCTCCCGGGCTGCCTTGTCGATGACCCGAGCCAGGCCGATCCGCTCGATCCACGCATCGGACAGCGTGTACTCGGCGGGGGAGACGGCGTACAGGAGGTGGCCGTTGATGTCGGTGATGCCCGCTTCGTGGAGGCGGCGCATGACGGCCAGGTAGCCAACCTTGTAGGAGGGTACGTCGAGGTTCGTGACGCCCAGGATGAACGGCTGGTCGCGCTCGTCGCCGGAGCCGTCGAGCAGGTTGGCGGCCTCCGCATCGGTCCGGGCCACGATGATCCCGGCGACTCCCATGATGTCCAGCTGGAAGCGCGCGGCACTGAGGCGCTTGATCTGCTCGTCGCTCGGGACCAGCACCTTCCCGCCCTGGTGGCCGCACTTCTTCGCGCCGGGCTTCTGGTCCTCGATGTGGTAGCCCGGCACGCCGGCTTCCACGAAGCGGCGGATCAGGTTGCGGACGTGTGCGTCGCCACCGTGGCCGGTATCGGCGTCGGCGATGATGTACGGCCGGAAGTCGATCTCGGGCGTCGCGGCCAGTTGCTCGTCAGACATCCGCGATCGGGTGAAGCGCTGGTTGCGGTCGGCGGTGAGCAGCGCGCGCACCAGGCAGGCGGCCTCATCGGGCACCTGGCCCAGCGGATAGCTCGCCAGGTCTGGGCCGGGATCCTCGGTTGCGGACCCCTTGGCCGACGTGGCCCAGCCGCCGAGATAGATAGCCTCGATACCGGCGCGCTTCATGGCCACCGCCTGGCCGGGCGAGTACGGCCCGAAGGTGGTCATCGCCTGGCGTTGGGCAAAGAGCTCCCTCAGCCTAGCATACAGGCGATCAGCGGCGTCGCGGGCGATCGGGTAGTCGGATGCGATCGTTCCGCGCTGCTGGACCACGTGGCGCGAGGTGTAGAGGCGAGTGATGCCGGTGAAACGCTCGCCCTCAATCCAGTGGCGCGTCGCCTCGGCCTCGGTGTCGAGAGGCGAGGGCCGGGGTGTGGTGAGGACCATCAGAGCGGTCGCTACTCGTTCGCGTGGTCGCGGTCGCAAAGGTCGGGGCAGCGGCACTCGGCCAGCTCCGCGACGCTGAGCACCTGGCGCTCGGTGGGCGTCTCGACGGACCAGCGAAGCCATGGGTTGACGGCGCCGTCGGATGGCAGCTGACGTGCCGGGCGGCCGGGGGTCGGTGTCTGGGTGTGCATGGCTCCAGCGTGCCAGACGCGGCTTATATCAGTCAAGACGATTCTCCCAATGACATCCATCAGTAGCACTGATATCCTGCACGAATGAACCATGAGGAGCCACTCCAGCTCGCCCAGCTCGAGGCCTTTGCGGCTGTCGTGCGCGCGGGATCCATCAGCGGTGCGGCCGAGGAGCTCTTCGTCGGCCAGCCCGCGCTCACCGCCCGCATCCAGGCGTTGGAGCGGGCGATCGGCACCAGCCTGCTCGTGCGCGGGCGCACGGGTAGCCGCCTCACCGAGGCCGGACGGGCGCTGCTGCCGTACGTCCACCGTGCGCTGACGGCGGTGGCGGCGGGACGCCGAGCCGTCGACGACGTGGCCAGCGGCTCCGGCGGGCGGCTGACGATTGGTGCGGCTCCGGCGGTCAGCACGTACGTGCTGCCGGCGGTCCTGCATCGGTTCCAGCAGGAGCATCCTCGGGTGCAGCTGTCGGTGCGCAGCGGGCACAGCGAGGAGGTGCTGGGCATGGTGCTGCGGGAGGAGGTCGACGTTGGCCTGATGCGGCCGATCCAGCACGCCGAGATCATCACCTCGCCGCTCTACGAGGACCAGCTGGTGCTCGTGGTGCACCGCGGGCACGAGTTCGCGTCGCACGGGGAGATCCGCATGCACCAGATGGCGAGCGAGCACCTCATCCTGTTCGACCGCACGAGCTCGTACCACGAGCTGACGAGCTCCATCTTCCGGCAGGCGGGCATCGCCCCTCGCGGCTACCTCGAGGTCGACAACATCGACGCGGCCAAGCGCATGGTCGAGCAGCGCCTGGGCATCGCGCTCCTGCCGCTCACCAGCGTGCAAGCCGAGATCGGCACGGGGCGGCTGGCGCCGGTGACGGTGGCCGACATGGCTCCGGTGCGCCGTCAGATTGTCGTGGCCCGGCGGCGGGACGCCGGCACACCGTCGACCATCGTCGCCGACTTTCTCGGCACGCTCGACGCGCTGCGCCCCGACCGCGAGCGCGAGCCGCGGTTCCTGGGCTGAGGCCCGGCCCCGGCCGGAGGGCCCAGCCAGAAGGCGCGGCCTGAGGGCCAAGGCGC
>JACDBZ010000120.1 GCA_013694645.1 Chloroflexota bacterium | reverse complement strand
GCGAGCCCACCGTGGGTTCGAATCCCACCCCCTCCGCCAATCTGAGCACGAAAGCGCCCGTTCGGTGTCCTCCGCGACGAGGTGTAGGAACCGAACGGGCGAACGGTTTGACAGCCACGTGACAGCCGCGGCCTTTCAGCCCAACACCGCCTCCATCTTCGTCGCGGCTTCGCGCTGGAGATCCGGGATGACGTGGGAATAGGTGTTCATCGTGAGCGTGATCGTGGTATGGCCGAGCTTCTCCATGACGATGCGTGGATGCACGCCCTGAGCGAGTAGCAGACTGGCCGCACCATGCCGCAGGTCATGGAACCGCATGCGGGGTAGTCCCGCAGCAGCGAGGAGGGCCTGAAAGCGGCGGGTGACCTCTGAGCCCATCATTGGCGTTCCCATTTGAAGTGGTGAAGACGTAAGCGGCGTCCTGCCAGCGTGATCCCGCCCACAACCGTTCGGCGAGCTGCGCCTTGCGTTGCTCCCGTAGCGACGTGGCCGTGACAGTGGGCAGCGCCAGCGTTCGGCGGCTGCGGGTTGTCTTGGGCTCGACCAACTCGGCTCCACGCCCTGCCATCCGCTGCAGTGAATAGCGGACGCGCAGCGTGCCGGCATCGAGGTCGACGTCCTGCCAGCGAAGTCCGAGCGCCTCACCCTGGCGCAGCCCGGTGGACAGCGTCAGCAGCACGAGCGGCGCGATCCGATCCCTTGCCACCGCGGCCATGACGGCCCGGGCATCAGCCGGTGACAGCCCGGTCACTTCCTGGCGATCGACGCGAGGGAGGTTCACGAGGGTCGCGACATTGCGTGACACCGCACCCCATCGCAGCGCCTCAGTCAGCGCACGTCGCAGGACTGCATGGACGTTGCGAACCGTCTGAGGCTTCGCGCCGGTCGCCGCCTGAGCGTTAAGCATCGCCTGCACCTGAGCCGGTGTCAGCTTCGCGACTGGTACGCGGCCGATGGCCGGGATGAGGTGCTTGTCGGCGATCAGCCGGTACCCGGACAAGGTGCGCGGTCGGACCCGCTGCGCCGCGGAGGCGGCGAGCCAGCGGTGCAGGTAGGCCGCGACCGTCTCGCGATCGTCCGAGCGCACGGGCAAGCCCGCCTGCACTTCGCTGAGCGCCTTTGTCATACGCTCCAACACTTCGCGCCTGCTGCGAGCGTGGGCGTCGATGAGTCCGCTCGCTCCGACGGACGGTGATCTTCAGTCGCCCACGATGACACGCCGATCAGATGGAACGAACCGCCGGCGGTCAAGGCCCCGGGCGTATCGGCAAAGCTTCTGCTGCCATTCTCGCTGCGAGCTCGGTGCGGGAACGGATGCCAAGCTTTCGATACACACTGGTCAGGTGCAGCTCGACGGTCCTGACGCTGACGAAGAGCCGAGCAGCCGCCTCACGATTCGTCGCGCCGCCCGCCACCACCTGCGCCACCCGGAGCTCGGCCGCCGTGAGGTCGACCTCGCTACCCCGCTGGCCCGCCGGGCCTGTCAAGCGTCGAGCCTTCACTGACCACGTTCTGGCACCGAGCGTGTCGAAGATCGCCTCGGCGGCCCGGAGAGATTCGCGCGCATCCTTCCTGCGGCGGGTACGGCGCTGGACGCTGCCGAGAACCAACAGGGCTCGAGCGCGTTCGAACGGTTGCACCGCGACCGCGTGCTCATCGAGAGCGAGGCGGAGCGCAGCCACAGCCCCGATGGAGTCCCCCGCCGCGGCGGTGTGCAGCGCCCGACACCGCGCCGCCGCCAACCGCGCCCACGGCCGCTGCAGCCGGATGGCGTCTGATTCGTATCCGGTGAGCAGGGCGTCCGCCCGGTCCAGCTCGCCCAGCGCCACGAGCGCCTCGATCTCGTCAGGCAGGAAGCGGAGCATGCCCGGCTCTCGGATGCCCACCACATCGCGCCAGGCGACCAAGGGGCCGAGGTGCCCGTGGGCGGCAGCCGGGTCGTCGACGGAAAGCTCGATAAAGCCGAGCACCGATTGATTCCACATCATCATGACCACCGAGCCGACCGCCTCGGCGACCTGCAGTCCGTCATGAGCGCTGCTGCGGGCTTCGTCAAGGTTCCCGCGATGCGCCTCGGCAAGGGCCCGGGCGTAGAGTGCAGCCGCCCGCATCGGCTTCTGACCCGTCTGGAGCGACATCGCGAGCGCCTCGTCCGCGAGGCGAAGGGCGGCCGTCCAGTCGCCCTCCCGCGATGCGCTTTCGCTCATCTGCGCGAGGAGAAAGGGAAGTGACGTCTCCTCTCCCGCATCGAGCGTTTGCCGGTGGAGATCGTCGAACCGGCGGCGCGCCTCGGACGTCGCACCCGACCAGTTCAGCATCATCCCGAGCATCATGCTTGGGCGCCACTCGATCGGCGTGTCAGGGTCGGTGCCTTCGAGGCTGATCGCGCGGTCGATCGTCTCGGAGGGGATCCCGCCACCCTGCAGGAACTCTGCAATTGCGGTCGCTGCCAGGACCTCGGGGAAGATCGAGTCCCCGCTGGCTCCGGCGATGATCTCGAGCGCCGACGCCGCATGCGCGGCGGCCGCCTCCATGTCCCCGCACAGCATGACCGCCCAAGCAAGGTCCCGTTCGACTTGCGCCCTGAGCAGGCGGTTCTCGCCCGCTTCCGCCAGAGCTCTCGTCAGCAGCTGCGCGGCGACGGCGCAGCTGTCGTTGCGATATCGCACCTTCGCAAGGCGGCGGAGGACTGATGCCCGAACCGGTCCGGGAGCAAGGACCGTGGCCATGTCTTCGAATATCTGGCGCGCCCGATCCAGGTTGCCGGCAACGAAGTGATACTCGCCGGCGTTGATGCGCCGCCGCTCGCGATCTTGGACATCGCCGGGCGGGGTCAACTCATGGGCCCGCTCGGCCAGCCCCGCGGCAGCGTCCGGCGCTCCTCGGGCTGATGCCCGCCGAGCCGCGGCCTCGACCGCGCCGGCCGCGCGCGCATCCGGTCCGTCGGCTCCGAGCGCCAGATGTCGGGCGCGCTCGTCCAGTCCGGGCACGAGTTGCGCGAGCCTCCGGTGAAGCGCGCGGCGGCGCGTCGCGGAAACGGCGTGGTACAGGGTCGACGCGAACAGGGGATGCACAAACTGAAACTGATCGCCCGCGACTTCGACGACCCCTGCCGCGGCGGCTGCCTCGATGGCGACGGAAACGGTTTCCGGTGGTGCGGTAGCCTCGAGCAAGGCGACGGTCGGATCGCTGACGGCCGCGGCGACGAACAGAAGATCGCGAACGTCGCGCGGAAGGTGGGCCAGCCGTTCTCGTGCGTACTGCTGCAGCGTTCGCGGCACGGAGAGGGGCTCGCCGGTCTGCGGCTGGATTTCGCCGCGGCGGATCCCCCGTGCGATCTCGAGAGCGAAGAGCGGGTTTCCGCCGGATGCCTGCTCGACCTGGGCGAGCACCGGCCGCGCCAGGGACGTTCCCAGCCGATTGCGGAGCAGGGCATCCAACGCGTCGATTCCGAGCGGCTTCAGGCTCAGCCGACGAGCCTCCCGGCCCGAGAAGGTGCGGTCGAACAGCTCGGAACGGCCATCGGGGCCGTTCGAACGGCTCGCCGCCACCACCCCGAGCCGTTCGTGCTGGAGGCGCCGGACAACGAACTCCAGCACCCGCGCAGACGGGCCGTCCATCCACTGGAGGTCATCGACGGCCACGAGCACCGGTGACCGCTCCGACAGTGTGCGAAGGGCACCGAGCGTGGCCACTGATACGGCGCGCTGATCCGGCGGTCCGTCATCGGGCTCGGCCAACAGCACGGCCACGCTGAGCGCCCGGTGCTGCGGGCTGGGAAGGCGCAGATCCGGATCGTCCACCACTCCCTCGAGGAGGTCGCCGAGTGCCGCATAGGGCAGCGACTCTTCCGATTCGACAGGGTGGGCCTCGAGCACTCGGTAACCGATCTCCCGGGCGGTAACAACGGTGGCGCGCCACAACGTCGTCTTCCCGGCCCCGATATCGCCCTCGATCATGAGCGCCGCCGGTCCCTGCCGCACCTCCTCGAGCATCGCCTTGACGATGGCCAGTTCAGCGGTTCTGCCGAAGATCGTCGTCGACACCACCTAGCAGCCCAACCGATGCGGGCCGACCATCTGCCGCCGGCCACCGTCGTAGGTTGCCCCGACCGCCCCTCCGCGCCGCTTCATCGGACCAGCCTATACCGTTCGGGTGGCGTCGCCGGCAGCGGCCCGTGCTGGTCCGCCCCACCCCTATGTCGCCGCGTCAATCACGCCGAGACACTGCGGTTTCCCGTAATGGAATGACCGATGTCGGCGGCGTACGGTCGATGTCCGAGCGCATCACGCCCTAGCGGCAACTCGTGCCGTTCCACTCAGGCCATAGGAGGGCTAGCCCCGAGTGCAATCAGTGGCGAGGAGCGCCCATCAGGGCGCTCGTCGTCGTAATGGGAGCCGGCATCGCGGAAGGTAAGGGCAATGGATCGTTTGACGGTCGTGAACGACGACCCGGCGCTGCTGGACGTCATCGGCGAAATCCTGCGAGGCGACCGCTACGTGACCACGCTGCTCGAGAGCGTCCAGGACGACCTTCTGCAGCGGATCCGTCGGTCCGAGCCAGACCTCCTGATGATCGACCTGCGGCACGGCGATGATGCTCGCCGTGGTTGGGAGATCGTGCGGGAGCTCCGGCGCACTCCGGGTTGCGAGCACATGCCGGTCGTCTTGTGCAGCGCTGATATCCCGGCGCTGAGCGAGGTGCAGCCAGAGCTCGAGGTAGCGGCGGACGTCCTGACTCTCGAATTGCCCTTCGAAATCCACGAAGTCCTCGAATCGATTCAAACACTCATCGGCAGACGGGAGGCCTCCACATGCAGCTAGGACCGAACATGAAGCGACTCGGGGAGATGGACGTTGCCGACTCGCTGAAGGCATGCGTGATCGTCGGCCCCGGCGACCTGATGACCTGGGAGGTG